>JBIIEK010000195.1:0-5264 GCA_044237895.1 Bdellovibrionota bacterium | reverse complement strand
AGGTCGTAATCGGTCTCGTCGCCGTTGTTGCGCTCCTGCTTTCCGTCGACCTTGAAGCGGTGAAGATCGCGCTGCTCGACGTGTCGCTCGGCGATCTCGGGATTTTGCTCCTGCTCTCCGTAGCGCTCGTCCTTGTGAGTGTTGTGAAGTGGAGGGCGTTCTTAGCGCGGCTCGGAATCGAAGCATCTATCTCCCATCTCTTTCGGCTCTACCTGGTGGGATATTTCGTCAATCTCATCATGCCATCGTCGTTGGGTGGTGATGTTGTTCGTAGCCTCTATGTAGGAAAGCACGTCGATCGAGTTCGAGCGGTTTCGGCTACGATGTTGGAGCGGTACACGGGGCTTCTCGCGATGCTCCTCATGGCGAGCATTGCACTCTTCTTCGCACCATCGGTGACCTTTCAGATTCGCCTGGTCACGGTGTGTGTGGTAGTTGGGGTCTTTTGTGCGACCCTCTTGGTTGGCACAGGCGCGCTCGTCCGACTGCTTGAACGTGTTCGGTGCCCGGGCTCGTTAGTATCGCGAGTTGAGCGGCTTCAGTCGGCGTTTCGATGGGGGCTATCTGACCGTGACCTGCTCATAAAAGCGGCAGTGCTCTCGATAACTTTCCATCTGCTGACGGTAGTAAATACGGTAGCTGTGGCAACCGCAGTGGGTTGGGCGAGCCCGCCATGGGGTGATCTCTTTGTAGTTGTGCCCCTCATTCTCTTGGTCGGCGCTGTGCCGATCTCACCCCACGGGCTTGGACTTCAGGAAGGGGCCTTCGTCTTCTTTCTCCATTCAGTAGGCGCAACCACTGGCCAGGCTCTGGCGATCGCGCTCGTTCTTCGGGCGAAGAGTTACGTGTTGGCGCTCGTTGGAGCGCTGGGGTGGATCCTTATGCCGAAGGAGGGTGGGAGACTTAACGAAGAGTCTGCGTGATCAGCTCGTAACGCTGGATCGTTACCGCTGCTCGTTGGCCGCGGCGGGGTCTTCGCGAGTGAATCGTTCAACCGGTGGCAGTTTGCAAAGAAGTTTTGCGACGGAGTCCTTCCTTGCGCTCTGTCGAGCGCGCCACAAAAGAGTATCGTTGGCCGAGCCGTCGCATCCCCTACAGGTAAAACTGTCCCAGTTAAGTGCGGCGGCTAGCTCCAGACAGCAGTCGTAATTGGCGCAGTCGTACCTCCTTCTTGGAGTTTCGTCTGGATGGAGGGACGGATGGGCCTCTTGAATCCGGTCGCGTAGTGGATCGAGCTTCACCTCAAAGGGGCCGGGTGTTCCGATGTTATCTTGACCAGTCATACAATAAGGCGCGCCGTAAAATCAGTTGAAGAGATGACGTCGCTCTGAGAATGTTGATCTCAGTTGAGTCGTTCAGAGAAGGTGACATAACTCGCCTCGCCGATCAAACGTTCGGCCCGAAAATATGATGCTAGTCAAGGCAGTGGTCGGTTTTTCGTAACGCGTTGTTCTAACGTGGTTTGTGACACACTTGTGGACTAAGTTTTGGGCTTCCGCTACCTTCCCGAGAAAGAAACTGTATGACCGAAGACTCTTCTACACAACAGCGCAATTCCCCTATCTCCGTTCTTTCTGATCACGGAAGTGGTCGCGCGTTTATTACTATTATCGACGATCGCTCGTGCGAGCCGCTCGCGAGAGCCGTTGCGAATCGGCTGGCTGGCCGTGCTCGAAGTGTTCTCCTCATGAGCAGCCCCGTGAATGCTCAGACCTGGCAGGAGCTCTCCGACGCATTGGCGGCGACCCTGAGTTTTCTACAGGTCCGACAGGTGAGCCTTGTTGGCGTCGGCGCGGGAGCTACGTTGGCGCAGAACCTGGCGTTGAGCAGCCCTAAGAGCGTGCGCTCGCTTGCTATCGTTGACGCCTCTTCTCGCCCCCATCCTAAGTGGTGGGAGCGGTATGTTGACTGGGTGGAGGAGCGACTGCCGTTTGGTTTGCCTTTACGACTCGGGTCGGTGGGATTTAATGCCAAGGCTTATCTGCACCGCTTAAGGTGTCCACTGCTAGCGATTGCGACGGGAGATGCAACTAGTTTTGTTCGGGACGAGCTTCGCACCCTATCCGCCCGTGCTCCCACCGCATGGGGTATCGAGCTTAAAGGCACCCCCGAGCAGCAGGTAGAGGACCTCACGGCAGCTCTTCTCGCGTTCCAAGATACCCCCGCCAAGTGCCCACAGAAAAATATGCGAGAGGCGGTGTAGCGATATGATCGAGTCTCAGGAATCACCCTCCGCTATCTCCCGGGATTTCGTTCCGGAGCTGCTTCGCGTTGTGAACCAGAACGAGGATGGGGGAAATGTTACGTGGAACGTCCTCGATTCACTTGAAGTCTTGCTTGACGCCGGGAATACCCAAGGTGCGCTGCATCTCGCTCAGAACGTAGTCGCAATGCTTGGGGACGATTTACGCAACCGCCTCTTCAAGGGATATATCGCCCTATGCAATCTCATGATTGAGGGCGACACGGAGAGTGGACTTGTGGCGATTGAGGATATCTACGTCGAGATTCAGCACGGAGGGTTCTCAAATGTAGACCGGTGTTGGGGAACTATCCTCCTCGCTCGCGCGCTATGGGTTGGGGTGTACTGCCGAGCTACTCCGGAGGTGGAGCTTTTTCGAGCCCGCGCGCTTCTTTCGAACGAGTTCTCGCGTATTCAGGCCCTGGGAGATCGTATTTTAGCGAGCAAGGTTGGGCTAGAGCTCGCGAAGAGCTACGTCCACTGCCCATCGCCTGAGGTCTCTGCTGCCCAGGAGATCTTAAAGGCGGTGACTGTCCTTCTCGAGAGTGAGGAGCGTTCGGCCGAAGTCTCATTTGATTGCACCCGCATGCGCTACCAGGTCGAACGGGACGCTCAGATTGGAGAAGGTGGGGTGGTCTCCGACGAAGCCTTGCGGCTAGCTAGTCGCCCTTTAGGCGGAGTTGCTCGCGGCCTCGCTGAGCTCTCGATCTGTCGGGTTGGTGGTATCGGCTCTGAGGAGCGTGTTTTCTCGATTGAGCGTGCACTTGAACTTTTCAAGGAGAGCTCGTACAGGTCGGGCGAGTTCGAGTCCCTCCTTATTCTTGCCAACGCCGCGGTTGAAAGTGAGCATCACGCGAAAGCGCACCGACTCTTCGCTCAGGCCGTCCAGGTTTCCATCGATGGGGGCTTTTTGTACGGCCGTGGAATCGCTCTTCTTGGGTCGTTTCAGAGTGTGGCGATGAGTGGAGATGTTGAGACCGCCAAAAAGCTTGCGATGGAGCTACTCGGTTTGTGTAAAAGAAAGCTCTTTCTAGGGGCGTTCGGTCTAAATGTAGTCGCAGCTCTTCAACTTGTAGGCGATCTCACCAGCGCCACTCGACTCGCTGGGGCATGTGAGAAGAATTTCGTTAAAATTGGCGTGTCCTCGTTGGCGGGCCAGGCGTCGTTCATGCTCGGCGCTTCATATGCGGAGAGTGGTAAGTGGCGTCAGGCGCGAAGCGCTTGGAAGCGCGCTCTTACCTGCGATGAGCTTCGTCGTTCCCACATCAGCGCATGTGATAAGCGTGCGGCGCTAGCGCAGGCGGTGGCGATGGTCGACCTCTCGGAGCGTGGGGAGTTGTCTGAGGCAACGTTGCTTGAGATCGATCGTCTTCGACGTGTCTCTGAACGGTCGCTTGTTCCGTTTGGTAACTCTACCGCTGCGTTGATTGCGATGGCTAAATCGCTGCATGTTCATGCCCAACTCGATATCCTCGCAAAGCGATCAGTAGAGGCGCTTAGGTCGCTCAGTAGGGCGCGTGAGATCTTCGCCCAGCTAGGTCTTGAGAGAGACGTAGCCCTCTCGGATGCCCTAAACGGACTTGCTTTGCTCGAGGCGTCGAAGGACCGCGGTGGTGAGATAGTCGAAGAGGCCGTGGCCGCTCTCCAACGAGCTCTCGATTATTTCGCGGCCGTAGGGTCGACGAGACTTTTGTGGAAATTGCACTATTATTTGACGGTGGCGGGGGTTATGCGATCGCAGCTCGCGTCAGACCCGATGGTCAGAGAACGCTGGCGGCAGATGGCTATCGGATGGCTTAAGAGCGCAGAGCGGGACGTTCAGCTCCTTACCCTCGAGGGCGGTATGCCGAGAGCGGGGTCGGGGGAGGGTGATTTCTCGCCTGGTCTAAGACCGGATGTTCTGGATCCGCTTAAGCAGGTGCTCGGTCTTGCACCTCAGAAACGCCAGTCAAAGACGAAGATTCAAGCAACCGGGACGACCTCTAAGCGTTTTGGTGGATACCTGCACTAAGCGAGCGAGGTATGCGTATCTCACAAAGAGTCTCGATCGTGAGGCGAGGCCTCCTTAAGGGGCTCGCACCGTTCCGGGGAGGATAGAGTCATCGTTCTTGTACTCATGCCGCTGCTTTCGGCGCTCTCGTCACTGCTCTGGTGCTCTGCGGTGCGAGAAGACCTCTTTAGATTAGGGACTTATCGAGGCTGTTTCGCTTCTTCCTTTTTCGTCGTAACGTGCCGGCATGAAAAACCTACTTCTCATTTTAGGACTTATTGGAGCGATCGTCGGGTCGCGAGCTAGTTACGCAGCTGAGGTTGCGGTTGTTGATACGCAGAAGGTGCTTAACGAGAGCATTATTGGAAAGGCGGCTCGAAGCAATTTGGAGGGCCGAATCAAGAAGGCTCAAGCGAAGCTGGTCCAATTAAAGGGCGATTTTGAGAAGCAGCGAGACGATCTCGCTAAGCAGTCTAATATCCTTCACGGTAGCGCTTTGGACGCTAAAAAAGAGGCCTTGCAGAAGAAGCAGGTCGAGATTCAACGCGTTGCCCAGGACGCCCAGGAGGAGTTGGCGAGGGCTAATGAGCAGGAGATCTCGAAGGTCGTTGCTCAGATCGGGGAGGTCGTTCAGGAGGTCGCCAAGGAGCGAAATTTCACGTTTGTTTTTGAAAAGGACAAGCAAACCGTTCTTTATGCCTCCGATAGGATTGACATCAGCGCCGATGTGGTGAAGATCCTGGATAAGAAAAAGGTAGCCCTGTAGGGGAGTTGAGATGGAAGCGATGCAAGTTAGAGAGACAGATCCGGTAGTCATGGATATTTTGGAGATTCAACGATGGATCCCTCATCGTTACCCCTTTCTCCTGATCGACAGGGTGCTCGATATCGTTCCGAACGCCCATATCATTTCGGTTAAGAACGTCACGGCAAATGAGGAGTTCTTTCAGGGGCACTTCCCGAGTCAGCCTGTCATGCCGGGAGTGTTAATAATGGAGGCGATGGCTCAGACCGCGGCCGTCTTTGCCAGGT
>JBIIEK010000063.1:0-14341 GCA_044237895.1 Bdellovibrionota bacterium | reverse complement strand
CTTACCGGTAAGACCTTCTATCTCGTAGGTGCCGATGGGTTCAAATGGAAAAAGCAGGTCGTTCCCGGCGATCAACTTAGAATAGTCATGAAGAGTGTCAAGAAGCGAAACCCGCTCTGGATAATGGACGGAGAGGTTACCGTTGACGGAAAGATCGTAGCGAGCGGAACGCTTTCAGCCGCGGCTGCTTGAGGTACGATGATCGACTCATCCGTTCAAATCCACCCAACGGCGATAGTAGACCCAGCGGCGACGATAGGCGCGGGCAGCACTGTTGGCCCATATTCAGTTATCGGGCCTAAAGTTGTAATGGGACGAGAGAACGTTATTGGCCCTCACGTGGTGATTGAGGGGATAACGAAGATGGGAGATGGAAATCGCATCTTTCAGTTCGCCTCCGTTGGGGCGCAGCCCCAAGATCTCAAGTATCGGGGCGAGCCCAGCGAGCTTGTCATAGGGGATAGAAATATCATTCGGGAGTGCGCGACCCTTCAACCGGGAACAACCGGGGGTGGGATGTTGACGAAGATCGGTGACTCCAACCTCTTTATGGCAAACACGCATGTAGGGCACGACACGTTCGTCGGCAGTCGGTGTGTGTTTGCAAATAGCTGTGCCTTAGCTGGTCACGTCATCATAGGTGATGGCGTGATAGTGGGCGGGCTCTCTGGTATTCATCAATTCGTGAAGATCGGGGATGTTGCGATGGTCGGCGCAGGCGCAATGGTCAGTCAAGATATCCCGCCGTACTGTATGGCGCAGGGGGATAGAGCAAAGATTCACGGCTTGAATCGCGTGGGCCTTGAGCGAAACGGCGGTTCTCGCGAGGACCTCTCCGTTCTGCGGAAGATTTACCGAACTGTCTTTACCCCGACCTCCCCCGATGTGGTGGGTAGGTCCTTTAAGGAGCGCGTCGCTGTCGCAAGAGGGCTCGTGGGGGTTAATGAACGGGGGCTACAGTTCGTTGCCTTCCTAGAACGGTCGGAGCGGGGCGTGTGCGCCCATCACGGAGCTAAGGGCTCCGGGGTCGAGGATGCGTAGGGTCTCCGAGGGGGGAGCTTTGACTTTTTCCCCCAGCGCTGGTACCTTGCTCGCCTGATTAAGTAACATGAAAAAAGAAAAGAGCGGATTGTAACAGCGTAATCAACTGGTATCTGCTCAAAATAATTGGAGAAATAGGAGTCCAGATGGAATCTTCCAGCACAACCGCAGTAGTTGAAAAGACTCGAAACCTTGGTGGTTTCTCAGAACAGGATATGGCTGTAGGGGAGACAAAGCTCTCAGATTTAGACCCATCTCAGGTAGTTAAAAAGTATCAGATAAATTCACAGGATACGGGCTCTCCGGAGGTGCAGGTTGCGCTTCTGACCCGCCGTCTTGCGATCCTTACTAAGCACTTCGCTACAAACCCGAAAGACCATCACTCCCGTCGTGGAATGATGAACATCATCTCGCAGCGTAAGCAGTTGCTTCAGTACCTTCGACGTGAAAGCGTTGAGCGTTACCGAAATACTCTTTCAGCTCTTGGCCTCCGTAAGTAAGCTCGTATCCGAGTTGAAAGCGATGGTATCGGTTTCCGGAACCTCACTCGTCCCTCATGGGTTTCGAGATGTTCGTTCTGGCCTATTTCTCGTATGTCCGTGCAGGTCACGGCTTTAAACCTAATAGAGGTGTTCCTATGTTCGTAGTTGAAAGAGAGTTTCACGGAAAAAAATTAAGGATTGAGACTGGCCGCGTTGCGAAGCAGGCCGCTGGGTCGGCGCTCGTTTCGTACGGCGAGTCTGTCGTGCTTGTCACGGCGTGCTTTGGTCCGGAGAAGGACGTCGATTTCTTCCCCCTCACAGTTGATTACATCGAGAAGACGTATGCAGCAGGAAAGATCCCTGGAGGGTTTTTCCGTCGAGAAGGAAAGCAGAGCGAGAAGGAGACGCTCGTGTCTCGATTGATCGATCGCCCATGTAGACCACTCTTTCCAGAGGGTTTCCACAGAGAGGTGCAGGTTGTCGCAACGGTTCTCTCTGCTGACGATGAGAACGATACAGACATTTTAGCTATGTGTGGAGCGTCAACGGCGCTCACTATCTCAGAGCTTCCATTTGAAGGTCCGATGTCCGGTGTGCGCGTTGCGCGTATCAACGGAAAGCTCGTGATCAATCCGATGCGCAGCCAGTTGGCGAACGCAGACCTGAACTTCATTGTGGCAGGAACTGGCGATGCGACCGTTATGGTTGAGGGTGGCGCTCAAGAGGTTCCGGAGGCTGAAGTGCTCGAGGCCTTGTTCTATGCTCAAGAGCAGCTTCAGGTGATCAATGAGATGCAGCGTGAGCTCAAGTCCAAGATCGGCAAGCCGACCATGGTAGTTACTCACGCCCAGCACGATGAGGCCCTTATTT
Organism: Bdellovibrionota bacterium; assembly: GCA_044237895.1. Taxonomy (GTDB): domain Bacteria; phylum Bdellovibrionota_C; class UBA2361; order UBA2361; family OMII01; genus OMII01. The sequence continues at coordinate 11,948 of JBIIEK010000063.1, read as the reverse complement.
CTAAGATGACTTCGTTCCTCACCCCTAAGCTTAAAGAAGCGATAAAGGTTAGAGAGAAGCTCGCTCGCAGAGATGCCGTTAGCGCAGCTAAGCACGCTCTCATCTCGGAGTTTGTGAAGGAAGGCGATGCCAACGCCGCAGTCGCAGCAAAAGTTGCTGCAAAGGTGTTCGAGGATACTCACTACAAGGTAGTTCGTGACCTCGCACTGGATGAAGGTGTTCGCCTTGATGGTCGTGACACGAAGACCGTTCGACCGATATCGATAGAGGTAGGGTGGCTTCCTCGTACGCACGGTTCCGCGCTTTTTACTCGCGGAGAGACTCAATCGATCGTGGTTTCCACGCTCGGAACTGAGGCCGAGGCTCAACGTATCGATAACTTGTTGGGTGAAGCCTCAAAGACCTTCATGCTTCATTACAACTTCCCAGCGTTCTCCGTTGGCGAGACGAAGCCGATGCGTGGTCCAGGCCGACGAGAGATCGGACACGGGGCCCTTGCAGAGCGTGCCGTTCGGGCGATCATGCCGGACCTTAAGGAGTTCCCATACGTAGTTCGAATCGTTTCAGAGATCACTGAGAGTAACGGCTCGAGCTCGATGGCGACTGTGTGCGGGGCGAGTCTTTCGCTCATGGACGCTGGTGTTCCGATTAAGGCTCCCGTGGCTGGTGTTGCGATGGGTCTTATTAAGGATGGCGCTAAGTACGTTGTTCTTACCGACATTCTCGGGGACGAGGATCACCTCGGCGATATGGACTTCAAGGTGTGTGGTACTGAGAAAGGTATCACGGCGCTGCAGATGGACATCAAGATCAAGGGCCTCAGCCGAGACATCATGGATAAGGCCATGTTGCAAGCCCGTGATGGACGGCTGCATATCCTCGGAGAGATGGCTAAATGCATAACCTCTTCTCGTAAAGAGCTCAGCCAATACGCTCCGAAGATCGTCACCATCAAGATCAATCCTGATAAGATCCGTGACATCATCGGACCAGGCGGAAAGACTATCCGTTCGATCACCGAGTCGTGTGGTGTGAAGATGGAAGTTCAGGATGATGGTACCGTTAATATCGCGAGCAATGATAGCACGAAGGTGCAGAGCGCGATCGCTATCATCGAAAGCCTCACGCAAGAGGCTGTCGTTGGTAAGATCTATCGTGGCATCGTGAAGCGCATCGTTGATTTCGGCGCGTTCGTTGAGATTATCCCCGGAACGGATGGTCTCGTGCACGTTTCTCAGATCTCCGATAGTCGCGTGGGTAACGTCAGAGACGTTCTCAGCGAAGGAGACGAGGTGTGGGTGAAGTGCCTTGAGATCGATCGCCAGGGTAAGATCCGGCTCTCGATGAAGGAAGCTGCCGCTGACATGAAGGAGCAGGGGCTCGCATCGTAAAGCGGAGAGGGCTTTTCCCTAGAAGCGCGGGAGTGATGACCGAGAGGTTATCACTCCCTTTTTCGTTCCTGAGGCCATCCGCCCTGACGGGGTCACGCTCGCCCGGCGCTACACGCTTTGGGAGATCTGCTTGGCCTTGATGTGTAAATGCCCCTTGTGGCAGCTGATTGGTGCGATACGATGCTTACAGCACTAATTTCAAGTCGTAGGTCTATGGCAAGGTTCAGTACGTGGCGTTTCTGCGCTACCTTATCGCTCTGGTCCCTCTTGGTGAGCTCGTTCTCCCTGATCCCGACCACCTTGGTGCTCGGCCAGGACTTTGAAGACGAAGCTATATTCAAGCCTCTCATCCAACCGACTCCAACTCGAAAGCCCACTGGTCCCCCGCCCGTCTTCTCTTTCGGTCGATTCGAGGCGAACTTTCGAGCGCTTTGTGAAGAGATGGAGATTGATGGTCGCCGTGAAGTGCTCGTCGCTGTTGCTACACGGGAGGCTTCCCGAAAGGATGAGGCGTGTATATCGTGTAGAGTGCTTTGGCGTACCGTCGTGTCTGCATGCGCTAAGTTGGGCCCGAAACCCACACCGAGTCCAAAACTCAAGCCGATCAAAGGCACCCCAACAGCGGCTGCAGAGGGCGCAACGACAGATGTCGTTGAGGGGGACGCTCCCACTCCGAGCCCCATTCCCACACCTCTAACTCCGTCGGTAAAGAACAAGCCACGCGCTCCCTCAACGACTGCAGTGGATATCGCCTCGCGGATAAGCTCGGCCGCCTATGAAGCGGATTCAGGTGAGGGTGGGGTGATCGTCGCCTTCAGAAATATGGTTGCGATGGTGATGCGGAGTAAGGAGCTTACTGCAGCAGAGAGAGAGTATTACGACATCCTCTTCACCTTCATGATGGCCGCGTGGGAGGGGCGAAGTGGCCCCGATGGTCAGGTACACTCAACCCCAGAGGTGAGCGCGGACGAATTCTTTGAGGAGTAGACGGGGCGAGAGCTAACCCTCAGGCCCGGCCGTGGACGTACGATACGCTCACGCGATTATGTTGAGCGTATCCGCTTTGAGCTGGTTTTCAGTGCTCACCGCTGCTGAAGTTGCCTTCACCACCTGTTCGCTCACCGCAAGATCGACGAAGCTTGTAGTTAGGTTCGACTCGGTCGGTGAGGAGTTGCTTATGTTTTGGGCCGAGGAGACGGCACGTAGAGCGGTCTTATCGAAGCGCTCCATAGATTTTGAGAGAGCCGATACACTACTTACATCCATGCTCAGGGAGGTCGGCTATTGATTCAGAGGGCTAAAGTAAGTGTTGCGATAAAGCGATTAATCTCCCAAGGAGGTTTTCCCCATCCGGTTTTCTGAATAAATTTCCTAGGAGACCTCGCGGATGAGATACGAGTTTCACCGATATCAAGCGGTCTTTGAGTGGGCGGATATCCAGAGAGTTCGGAGCTTTTGTACCCTTCGCCTCCCCTCCTGCACGTGTCACCGAGAGGTGTGTATACGAGATATAACAGGCAGATCGTGCATACGACGTCGTTACGTGGAGCGGCCGCCGAACTTATCTTGTCATCCGAATAACCTTTGCGAACGACGGGGGTGGTGAAGTTTTCTCTTCATCCTAAAAGATATCAACCGTCGTCAGTTTGTAGCAATAATTATCCGCCCGTCTCTGGCCACCCTGAGGTGTGTGCTGATTCGTAGTGATGGGTCTTGGTCTGTTTCGAGCTAATACCAACTCGTTCGGTATAGAAACGATCGGAGGCTGCGCGCTTATCTATATTATTTTTAAGGTGAGTGCGAATTAGTGAGTCAAAATAGCTGTCCGGGCGGAGATCTGGATAGGAACGTATGAACACCTCGCGCACGATCACGGAACCCAAGGATGGCCCGAACGATTGGATCGCCTATGCCGTAGGGTTCTTCGTGCTCTCCCTTCCATTCTCGTGGGGGCTGCTCTGTCTGATCGAGCGATTTCAGATCACGAGCGCACTTTTAGCGCCGATCTTGATCCATCCGGTAATGAGGTCGTTAGTTGGCGCCGCTGGCGGATTAATTGTGTATCAATACCTCTGGGTGCCTCGTCGGCAGCGGTCACATAGGGTGACGCCCTCATTGGAGCATGCTCGAAACTCTTTGAACCTCATTGAAGGGATGGAGGTGGGTGTTGGTACACCTGAATCCTTTGGCCCAAGGGAAGCGCTCCCCCAAGATGACGAGCTAGATTGGCTTCCGCAGCGGCTCTCCGAGATTCTCGAGGATGACGTATTCGCCGATGATTTTGATTACCACCACAGCGAACGGCTGGCGGATCTGGTGCTAGCGAGTGAGGTTGAGCCCACCACAACCCCTCCACCAGGATTGGTTCGACTCTCTGTTGAGCTCATTCCAGAGAGCTCCTGGTTTATCAACCTCCGATCGGCCATGACCAGTGCTCAGTGGGATAGTCTTCGCCGGCGCGTGTACAATCACGCCGGTGGAAGGTGCGAGGTCTGCGGCGCACGGGGACGTCAGTGGCCGGTTGAGGCACACGAGACGTATAGCTATGACGAGGAAGCAAGGGTTCAAAGGCTACAGAGCGTGACGGCGCTCTGCCCGGCCTGCCACGAGGTGAAGCATTTCGGACAGGCGGTGCTTCAAGGCAGGGACGAGGAGGCGCTTGAACACCTTAGTAAGGTTAACGAGTGGAGCGATGGCACTGCGAGGTCCTATCTGGCCTACTGCTGGACCCTATGGCGGGCGCGGTCCGACGCACCGTGGAGGATAGACCTCTCACTCTTAAGCCGATACGGCTTTACTGAGGACGAGATACGCGTGTTTGAGCGAGGAGAGCATGCGAGTCGAAGAGTCCATTAGCTCCGCCACGGCTGGGAAGGTAGCGGGCCTTCCGTAATCGTTCTTCCTGTGTGTTTTTGTGCGTTCCTGTTCGTATCGGAAAAAGAAAGAGGGGGATAGCTCCTGGGCGCTTTGTTTACACACCGGGTAGACGGGTATCATACCCTCGAACCATTTCATCCTCCGGAAGTACCTCTCTATGCCAACCCTCTCTCCGCACGCCAAGAGCTTTTTTACCGCCGGGATCTCGGGCCTGCGATGGGCCGAGGCGAACATTAGCCCACACCGGTATCTTATTGAAAAGGAGAGGGCGTATGTTAGCGAAACGGTCAAAGAGAGCTTTAATGGATTGTTGGCTCTTGCACTGAAAGCCAATCAAGCGATCGCAGCATTTGAAGATCTCCAATCAGTCATGAGCGAGGGACGGCGATACTTTATCCCCGGGGACGTGTATGGCGAGGGTAACAAGGACCCCAATTTTGATCTAAGGCAACTCGCGTATCATCAGGGTAGAAAGCTCGGCTTTGAAAAGGGCGAGCGACATCTGACAAAAAATATTCACCAGGTAAATGCTGTAGTTGAGCATCACTTCTCAAAGGAGGAGATTCAGGAGGCGGTAAGAGCTGCGGCGCGTATCGAGGGCCGCAGAGTTTCGGCCGCGCACTCATTTTCCGGTTTACTGGAGGAGTCCGTGCGGATGATGACCAAAGACGTAGCCGTGCTTCACGCAGTGTGTCTACTCGGCCGAGTTGACGATGCGGATCGCTTCGCCAGAGATCGTAGAGAGGACGTACGACTCTCGCGCAAGAACCTCTTCGAGTGGTTAAACGGAGCTCGCGATTCATACGAAGCGTTCTGTGCCGAGTTTGTAATGGAGGGGTGGCTCCGCTCGGTTGCTCGTATAGGGGGGATGCTAGAGGGCGCAAGTCACGCCGATTTTCAGCCCTCTGAGCCTCTAGGAAATCTCATCCCGGACGATCGAAAGAGGGCGCTCAGCGCTGCGTTGGTGAAGCTCCTTGATGAGATAGCGGTTCACGCTCGCGTCTACACCGCCTTTCCAGAGTCCCCAGGAAAGGACCTATTACGGATTGAGTTCTTTCTCGGAGAGTTAGAGAAGCCGTTGCCGGCTCTCCTTCGCGAGGAGCACACTCGGCAGCTTGGGGTTGTGACGGCGCGCTTTCTAGACCACCCGCAGCATCTTTTGTATCTCGTCGCCGTGTCTGAGGATGCTGAGCACCATCGACTGCTCGACCATCTAGTCCGAGCCCAAGGAGATCGCGAGCGGGCCTCCGTCTCGGACATAACAGAAGTGACGCCGTGTCCTCATGAGTCTCGTACCCTGATCCGGCGAGAGATACGTCAATCTCAACAAAACGAGAGAACGGAGAGAGAGCTCTCTGAGCTCATGGGGAGTATCGCGGAGGCCCGCGACGCAAGCGTTTCGGAGCGTGCGCCCGCCGTAAAGTCGGTGCGCTACTTTCCCACCCGTATCGAGCAGGAGCTTGCTACCTTCGCCGCCGATCTTCCCGAGCACGTGCAGGCGAGTCTGTTCACCTTGATTGAACGGTGCGCGGCGGGGGAGAAGGTCGACTCGAAGGCGATCAATATTGAAAAAAAGATCTTCGAGCTTAGGCTTGTTGGAAGCGGTTATCGGATTTACTGCACTCGCTCCAGCAAAAATGAGTTGGTAGTTCTCGGGTTTGGGTCAAAGGAGAGTCAGCGCACGGATATCGTTACGGCTCACGGAAGGTACCGTAACTTTGTCGCGGCGAACGAGACCTAAGATCCGTGGTTAAACGGTAGCCTTTTTCTAAGCAGCACCCGGGAGAGAGACGGTAATCATTTTTTTACAACCGCTCGTTTTACCAAAAGCACCGACCCAGTGGGGGTTACCTTGGGTCGTGCGGGGGAGAGCTGCCTTTCACGTAATTTTATATTGTTTGGTCGAAGTGCGAGTGGTGTAATTAACTCATGCTAGTCCACCTTCGCGCTGTCCTGATAGGGCTCATCATTTTTTACGCATCTCCTCTTCAGGCTCAATTAGTCGACCAGATGCTCTCGGTTCAAGCCGCCACCACCTCGATTGGTAAGCTTTCTGACTCAACTACGTTAACCAAGGGGCACGAGCAAGATGCGTGGAGTTCGCGCACGTTTACCGCTAAGGCGTCAGAGGTCTGCGAGCCAGGCCGCCCATCGTCGATAGGGATAGCAAATGGGGGTACCGGGATTACAGATGTGGATGTTGGCAATGCGAAGGGTGAAGTGTCCATAACGTGGGTGTTTGGAGGGGGGATATCGGCGTCGAACTTTCCTTACTCCAGTTTTGAGGTTGATATCGTAAACAGCTCCACCATCCCTGAGATAGTTGTGGGGGCTGTGTTTACGCTTTCGACCGATGTTACCGATATAACGGTCGGCTATTCTGGGGTGAGGGTTCCCAGCTCGCTCTCGTCGGTCGGGAAAACCGTGCCGTTCAAATTTAGAGCGGCGTCCCCAGCTCTGTTCAAAAGATCCTCGACCATTATTCGCTCGGCTACCCTTCGAGTCGTGCCCAAGTCAGGGTGCGATTCTGCCCTCGCCCTTCAGCTCGCTCGTTTCGCTCCTCGCAATGGGGCCGTCATAAAGAGGAAGGAGAAGCCGCGCGGAGGGGGCTCCGGCAGGAACGTTGCAGGCCCGGGCGGTACTGCAATCCCTACGGAGACGGCCAAACCCAACCCTTGCGAGGAGAACGCTTCGGTAGCCGAGGAGATTCGGAGGTGTGAGGAGGACGCGAATCGGCGTGCGTCTAATTGCGCGACATGGGAGTGCCACTGCTTTCCGACTCTGGATGGGAGGTCGTACAGCATCACGGCTTCGACCGCCTCTGCATCCGATGCTCAAACCGTTGGAAAGGCGTGCCTCAATACTATTTGTGGAGGTGTTCCCAGTCGGTGTACGGATTGGGCAGAGTGTATCCCGGAGCAGTTCCTGGACTTTAACAATCCATTTATAGGAGTAAGCGCGGATGGGGTTACGTTTCGGGGTTCCAATAATCCCCTCGATCCGGAATGCTTTAACCTAAAACTATTTCCCAACAGTCGGCAGCTCTGCACCATGAGCATCGAGCAGGTTGAGCAAGCCTTTCTCGCTTCGATGATGCCTGGGGCTCCGTGCGAGCTTGCTCCAGGAACGGTCGGAGCGTGCGACAATACCGGTGTGTGCGTACCGGACATCTCAGCTGCCTACTTTTGTAAGGATAAGGTCGACTGTACGCCGTGTGGTGCTGCGGGACATCTGTGTAGGAAGGGTGCGTGTCTTTCATTAGCAGAGGCGCAGCGTCAACTGTGTGAGTCGACGGGGTTCCCGAAAGGGGGGCATGGCATCTGCTCGCCATGTTTTGCAATGTTCTCACTCAATGCTGACGGCTCATGCGGTACGGGAGTTATAGCGCCTGACAAGAAGCGGGGGGTCAGTATGGAGGGCGCTTCGTGTACCCGTCTGAACGAGAACCACACCGCCGTGAAGGGAGAGTGTCGAGCTGGAGTGTGCGACCTTTATCACGCCGTGCCGACCGCTACGCCGACACCTGGCGGCACACCTGCCCCTTAGAAGCAGTTGCGCTCATAAGGCTTTTACGCGAACGTCCCGCATTAAATATACATGAAACCACCCTATTTCATGGATAGGTACGTATTTGGGATTGAGCATAACAGGCAACAGTGACACGATTGTTGAGACTAATGGGCTACCGAAGGATAACTATGGCAACCAAGAAGAAAACCAAGAGCACTCCGAAGAGAGTTACAAAGAAGGCCGCGAAAAAAGTAAGCGGTAAAAAGATCGTAAAACCCAAGGTGCACGTGCCCTTCATCGCCACCGCAGAGGGTATGAACGCTCTGAAATATCACTGCGAGGGTATTATGGACCTTGTTGGTGAATATATTATGACCGGCAATCCCAAGATCTCACAAAAGGATTTCGCTCACGAAGCCCAGCAGATGATAAAGATATTCTTTGGAATGGAGTCCAAGAAGGCGCGTAAGTAAACGAGCCTCTCATAAGGGGGGACTCGATCCCCCCTTAAGGATACCTGTGGCCCTAAAATCAAGCGTCTATCATTTTTCAATCGATCTCTCTGATATCGACCGGGAGGTGTATCAGTCGTTTAAGTTATCCGTCGCGCTACACCCGTCAGAGAGTCTTGAGTTTATGGCCACGCGCGTTCTGGCATACGCGTTGGAATATGGCGACGGGATCGCTTTTTCTCCCGGTATCGGCTCTCCGGACGAGCCTACGCTGTACCTTAAGGATCTGGTCGGTGCATATGTTGCATGGATAGAGATAGGATCGCCCGATCCCGAGCGGCTGCACAGGGCATCAAAGGCCTCACCGAGAGTAGCGGTCTACTGCCATCGCAATCCTGACACGAGCCTTGAGAGGCTGCGAGGAGCTCAGATATTCCGGGGATGCGACATATCGATGTTCTCGTTCGCCGATGGTTTCATCGATGCCCTCTCAAAAGCTCTAGACCGAAGAAACGAGATGACGGTCTCCCGTAGTGACCAGACGGTGTATGTAGGAATAAATGGCCTGAGCCTCTCCTCGCCCGTCGAGGATAGGAAGGTAAACCGGTAGAGCATGTGCCGAACGCCGCACATACATCTTCGAGGCGTCATCGGCGCAGGTCTTTCAACGGTCAGAACTGCCGTAGCTGAGTGATCTTCTATCTATCTTGGTCGCTCTCGAAGGTTAATGTAAAGGTCTGACACTGAGAGGCCGGGCGTGAGGTTTCGCAGGCCGTACGTAGTTGTGGCAGGACTTGATTCAGTGAATTGGTAGATGTAGACGCGACTGATACCCGGAACCTGCGTTTTTAGAAACGGAAAGATCCTTTGTGCGTAATCGAGTTGCTTGCCGGCCCCCTGGGCTCCGCTCTCCGTAATCCAGAGTGGTTTGGGGATAGAATTGAGGAAGTCAGCGATCCCTCCGAAAAGCACGCGCTCCGCGTTCTTGCCGTAATAATGAATCGCGTATGCGTCCGTAAACGAGAGAGCGCCCGCGCTTACCATTGCCCTGTTGTAGTCCAGTGTGGCGGGAAAGTTCTGCGCGATAGCGGTAGTCGCTCCGTTTATAACCCCCTTTGTTGGAGCGATCGCTTTGAGTGCAGTATGGGCGAGCGCAAGGAGTTCGACGTAATTTTCAGGCTTGGTGAGCACATCGAGAGTTTGATTCTCGGAGAAGCTGGGGTTGTTCGGTTCGTTCCAGATCTGGTACGCGGTAACGCGACGCTGCCTGGCGTATCGAGCGGCGATCCTCTTGGCCCATAACTCGATAAATGTTTTGCGCGGGTTGCCCGCGATCCAATTTCGGGAATCGTTCATCCACGACGGTGTTCCCGTTAGGATGATGAGAGCTTCAGACCCCCGAGGGAGGGAGCGTATGATCTCGTCGTAAAAAGCGAAGAACGGTGTCGCCCTCGGAGTCGGCTGCACTGAATCGTTCCAATGGAGAAGTACGCGAACACGCTTTATTCCAAGGGTGTTGCGAACCTCGTTCATTTGAGACTTAACCGAGCCGAATCGCCTATCGTTGACAAAGGCGTTCAGTCCAAGCAGCTCGTAGGGGATGGGTTGTTTGGGAGTAAAGATATCCGCCAACCCCGTTGATGTTATCTCTTTATCGCTCGGCGGGAGTGCTTGGGATTCATAGAGCGATCCCCCGAGGAGGGTGGCCGAAAGCGCGAGCGATAGCGCTGCTTTGTAGGGCCGGGGAAAGAGACACCATTTTCTAAACGCGCCCATGAAGCCTCCTTGAAGGTATCCCAACTGTTTAGGTGTCTCCGGAATCCATTTCGGATCTAAAATAGCGCTATGAGCCTTGAGCAGGGCGCTTAACGTAGGGAGAGTGGCTCCGCGGCTCCTCATCAAAGAATCCTAGTTTGTCACCCAGAGGACAAGGCCGAAATGCCATCCGATAGGCTAGGTAGCTGTTGTTGCAATCTATTTTACGTCTCAATAACGTCTAGTTTCTGCGAGGCGGGGTGTCGTGAATGGTTGATTCTCTTGACGTAGCAGGGGGTTAGGGGCTACCATCGACCGCTCTCGGCGGTGTCTATTCGAGATTTCGCCACTCGTACTCCGAAAGGGGATGAGGTTCTCTCGCTCTAAGCGGGTCCTCACGAGTCTCTTGTGCTCTCACGTCGCTTTATCGATCCGGTGAATGTGTGGGTGGCAGGTGGAGGTTTAACTTGAATTTGGGATCGAATAGATAGGCTGTTTAACAGTTATGGTTAGTTCATTTTCAGCAGGCTCATTCGGTGGCTTTAAGGGTGGTGAAGGCGAGGGTGCTTTCGCATCGGAGTTTGAAGCGCTCATGCTTGGCCGTTTCGGCAATATTCGTCCGGGAAAGATAGTTCCAGGATTTGTAACACACATCGGTAAAGAGATGGTGTCGGTGGATATCGGATTCAAGTCCGAGGGCGTAGTTCCAACAGAACAGTTCCCCCACGTAGAAGGAAAGATTCAGGCGCAGGTCGGTGATACCGTAGACGTGTTCATCATCGCCCTCGAGAACGAGATGGGTCAGGTACTCCTCTCGAAGGAGAAGGCAGACCAAAAGAAGATCTGGGAGAGGGTTGAAGACGCCTTCAAGGCAGACGCTAAGATCACTGGAAAGGTGATTCAGAAGGTCAAGGGTGGTCTTCAAGTTGATATCGGTATCCCAGCGTTCCTTCCAGGCTCGCAGATCGATATCCGACCACACCGAAATTTAGACAAGTTCCTTGGACAGGATTACGATTTCAAGGTTCTTAAGATAACTCGCGATAAGGGCAATATCGTTCTCTCGCGACGTGCCGTTCTCCTCAGCGAGCGTGACGAACTTCGAACAGCGACCCTCAAGGTCCTTCAAGAGGGAGTCATCATGGAGGGAGTTGTTAAGAACGTTACCGATTACGGGGCCTTCATTGACCTCGGTGGTATCGACGGCCTTCTCCACATCACTGACATTTCATGGGGACGCATCAATCACCCTTCTGAGAAGCTCTCAGTTGGACAGACCGTTCCTGTCGTGGTTCTCAAGTACGACCACGAGAAGGGGCGTGTCAGCCTCGGCATGAAGCAGCTTCAGCAGGATCCATGGCAGACGGCTCACGAGCGATTCCCAATCGGTGGTCGCGTCAAGGGGCGTGTTAAGTCCGTTACCGACTACGGAGCTTTCGTTGAGCTCGAGGAAGGTATCGAAGGACTTATCCATGTATCTGAGATGTCTTGGACGAAGAAGGTTCGCCATCCGTCGAAGATCGTTTCTGAGGGAGAGTCTGTTGAAGCAGTTATCCTCGGATTCGACTCTGAGCAACAGCGCATCAGTCTTGGACTCAAGCAGCTCCTTCCAAATCCTTGGGAGCAGCTCCAGAGCATTCACCCGGTTGGTTCGCGTGTTACCGGTAAGGTTCGCTCGATCACTGAGTTCGGTATCTTCGTTGGTATCGAGGATGGAATCGATGGACTTGTTCACATCTCTGACTTCTCGTGGACGAAGCGCATCAAGGATCCGAAGGAGATTCAGGAGCTCTTCAAGAAGGGAGATGACGTTGAGGCAGTTGTTCTCGACATCGACACCGCTAATGAGCGTTTGAGCCTCGGCATCAAGCAGCTCAGCGAAGATCCATGGGACACTATCGCTCAGCGCCACCCAGTTGGCACGAAGGTCAAGGGTGCTGTTACAGCGATCACCGAATTCGGT
>JBIIEK010000118.1:0-9308 GCA_044237895.1 Bdellovibrionota bacterium | reverse complement strand
GGACTCATCCACAACTCTCAACTTGGCGTTGAGAAGGGACAGGATGTTGCCGCCCTTTACCCAGTTGGAACTCAGATTGAAGCTGAGGTTACCAATGTGGACACAGCTGAGCGTCGAATCAGCTTGAGCTCACGCGCCATCAAGGAGCGTGGTCGCAAGGATTCATACGACCAGTACATGGGCGAGGAGGAAGCTCCACGTGTTACGTTCGGAGACCTCATCCGTGAGCAGATGAAGGGCGATAAGGAGTAATCCTTAAAGATCTTTTCATCAAAGACGAGGGGCCCTCAAAAGGGGCCCCTTTTTTATGTCCGCCTCTGACCCCCGTGCGACAGAAATGGGGATACCTACGAGCGCGAAGTGGTTACCACACGAACGCTCCTCTCTTCACCGTTAGGTGCCTGCATTACAACCGCGAGGCCTCAAGGAGGGTGTCCGCTATATAGGTAAGGTGTCGATCTTCAAGGCCGGGCCATATACCAACCCAGAATCCGTCGTTCATGATGGTGTCGGTATTAGTGAGATCGCCGCTGATTGAAAACTCACGACCTCGAAAAGCGGGCTGCTTCGTGAGGTTTCCACCGAAGAGAAGGCGGGTACCGACCTTACGCGATTCGAGAAACTCTATCGTCCGATGCCTTCGCCCGTTGCTCCCCTCACGGTATACGAGGAAGAATCCGAACCAGCTCGCTTCGGTTTCGGGTGTCTCTTTTGGAAGTATGAACTCAGCCTCGAGCTTCCTCTCCACCAGCTTTGCCATGAGGTTGCGATGGTTCTCCCTTCGCCTCGCGATGAAGCCGTGGAGCTTTTTGAGCTGCTCTAATCCGAGAGCCGCCTGGAAGTCTGTAGCCTTCAAGTTGTAGCCGAGGTGCGAGTAGATATATTTATGATCGTATCCCTCTGGTAGTTCGCCTAACTTCCAGCAGAACCTCTTGTTACAGCTATTAGCTACACCTGGAGCACACCAACAGTCCCTTCCCCAGTCGCGTATGCTGAGCGCTGCTCTATGAAGCTGGTCGGTATTGGTAAGGACGGCGCCCCCTTCACCCATCGTCATATGGTGCGCGGGATAAAAGGAACACGTGGCAAACGAGCCGAAATTTCCGACGTGTTGGCCCTTGATAGTGGCACCCAGAGCATCGCAGCAATCCTCGATCATCCAGATATCCTTTTCGGCACACATCCGTGCAACTTCGTCAGCACGAAATGGATTTCCAAGCGCGTGCGCCGCCATGACTAATCTCGTCTTCGGGGTGATCGCCGCTTCAATAGCTTGGGGGGAGGGATTGTGAGTTTCGGCGTCCACGTCGATGAAGATGGGCTTGAGGCCGAACTGAATTGCAGGGGCAACCGTGGTGGGAAAGCCACACGCGGGTGTAATAAACTCGTCTCCCGGCTTTAGTGCCCGAGCGCCCAATTTAGGGCTCGTGAGGGCTGAGAATGCCACCAGGTTCGCGCTGGACCCCGAGTTGACCAGGAGGCTCCGCTTCAGTCCCCAAAACTTTGGAAATTCCCGCTCAAAGGTTTCGGCGTAGTGTCCCGCCGTGAGCCACATATCCGCACTCGCCTGCAACAGAGCGCTAAATTCCTCAACGCCCACCATCTTTCCGCTTGGGGGAAGGTAATCGCGACCGGGTTCTAGGGGAGGCGACGTAACTTCGGCGGCGAATTGTTGTCCTATCGCGCTGAGCGCCTCTCGTAGGTGTTGCTTAGGGTCTGTCATCTCACAAAGTCGCGAACAAAAGTAATTACCGGATCGTCTCTACGGCGCATCTGGCGCGGAGAGGTGTTACCAGCGCGCCAAAGGCACCCGCTCGCGCCCACTCGTGGCGGGACGTACGAGCCAAGAAGCCGCACTGCGTAAGACTATAAAACGGCGCGGTCAATCCTAACAGCCCCGCTTTCGTGAGGGGGGAGGAGTGGGGATTAGGCTGGGAGATCTGTTCGATCGACTCCGACTTTAGAAGGTCACGCCCAGTCCGACGTGGTACCCCTCAAAGCTCTTTCCGGTGACGTAGCTGCCGCCGACGGTGATCGTTGAGAAGATAGAGTTCTCGTCGAGCATCTTTACGACCAGGTCCGCCCCCATCTCGAAGAGATCGCGTAGACCGAGCCCCTTTACAGCGCTTCCGCTGATATTGTTCCATTGAAACATCGGCCTCACAAAAAGGGGAGCTCCTTCAATGCCTACTCCGAGGGGCGTAAGGATGTCCACTCGATCGGTCAAAAGCCCCGTACTGGAGTTAATATCGACAACTCCACTGTTATCGCTGAAGGAGTCATTTAAGAGGTACGTGTACCCGATGTGATAATTGAAGGTGCCGAATCCAAGATCCCGTGAGTAATACACCTTAAGAGCAGGGGTATAGGTAAAGAGATCCATGTCCCAGTTGAAGAGATCTTGGTCTGCTTGGGAGAGGTAGTTCTGACTGTAAGGATTGTTGAAATCATATCGGTTTTTCACGTGACTATAACTAAGGGAGACCAATGGAGCGACGGTGAGCGATTCCGTTATCTTGACGAGGGTGCCTATACCGCCCGAAAGGGAGAATAGTGAAGTAACGGTAAAATCGCTCTCACCAACGCGCTCAGGGGAGTCGTATCCCGCCGTATTGCGCAGTAGAGCTCCATTTCCCAAAAACACGAGGCGCACAGTATCCGAGACATCGCCGAGGACCACCTCGCCCGGAATACGGATGGTTGCGTAATCCTTGTCCGGTTGGCCGCTCTGTCGCTGGGTGTAGCGGCCTGTCGCAATCGCCTCTTGTGATGCGAAGAGGGTATTGGCGTTAATCGACTCGTTAATCACCCCGTTAACGAATTTTGCGACCTCTGGGGTCACCTCGAACACCGGGACATCCGCGTGCGCCGTCGGCCCGACCGTTGCCGCAAGAATAACGCTGAGGATGGTGATGGTCCGCTTCATGAAAGGCCCCCGCCCTAGCTTAGCGACTTTCTCCCTCTAAGTCTTCCAAGGGATGCCATTGGGTCGGGGATGGAGAGTACAAGCTCTGGTCGCATAGTGGTGATTAACGAACTAAACACCTGCCTTTTCCGATTTATATTGAACCGTTAAGCTATCGAGAGAGGACATTATCGTGGCTTTTAAAAAACAAACCCCTCAACAACGTGCTCGGATTAAAGCGGCCCAGAAGGCAACCCGTATTCGGTTACGGGCCCGGGTGTTCGACGAAGTGGTGGTGGTGTGTTTTGGGTATGTCGGATCGATAATTGGGCAGCACCCAGGCCGTGAGCTTTTGGTTAGGGTGAACGAGGCCCTCGCCGAACTCGGGTCGGAGCGCGTTATTCAATCGGTTCAATCCGTTACGTTGCAGGATGTAGCCCGAATCATTCGTCGATACCTCTCGTCAAACTCGCCTACTATTGTGGAAAGGAGGCGTTTGGTGAGGGCGCTATCTGAATGCGCCAAGAGCGAAAAGGGGTCATCTGCAGGTGCCGAGGGGGCAGTGGCGGCGATCGCCGACCTCCTTCGGTTGGCTGGTACGAAGGGAGGGGCCGTGCGTAGACCTGCGGGGGGCCGTGTGAAGAGGCCTGGAGGGGATACGAGTCGTGGCCGATCGGAACAGGGCAGGAAAGAAACCGCTGAAAGATCAGCGCCGCCGCACTGGAGTTATCAATATCTCGGGTGTTCTGTAGGTGATTCGGACGAGACGATCAAAAGAGCATACCGACACCTCGCTGCAAAGCTGCACCCAGATAAGCACGCAGCGCGAGCAAGCTCGCCAGAGGAGATCCTTCCACACCTCCGAGCGTTTCAGAAGTTACAGGAGGCGTATGAGGAGGTATGGAAGCTCCGTGGAGGACGGTGATCCCTCCTCTACGGGTAGGAGAGGCACTATCCCTCCCAGGGGCCGCTTATGGGCGATGAATGCCGAATATCCGCCCGATACGCCTCAGCCGCCGTTTGCGGCTCTTTGCACCCTAGGGCACAGGTCTACAAGAACCTTGAGAAGATCTTGAGGCGGAAAAGGTTTGCCGAGGAAACTTGCTATTCCCGCAGCTCTTGCTTGAGCGATATCATCTGAGTTTGCGTGACCTGACATGAGAACGAACGGGGTGGTATCTCCCGAGGCTCGAAGGTGTTGCAGGAGGGCCATACCTGTCATCCCTGGCATGCGTAGATCGCTAATTATGGCGTCTGGACGGGCCCCGGTCCCTAGGTAGGTCAGTGCCTCCATAGGGGAGGAGTGGGCGGACACCTTGCATTTTAAGCTGCCCAGAAGGAGGGAAAGGGCCCTTAAGATGCCGGGCTCATCGTCCACAAGTACTAGCTCAATGCCTTCTAAGACCTCAACGCCTACCACCAAACCTCCTTCGGCCAATGGCCGGGAACTACACCTACCTCTTTTATCTGATGCCGCTAGCGGTCGATCTACTCTCGGCAACACAACTTTTTTTGTGCCGACCTGAGCAGGTAACGAGGCCCTGTCATTAACATTTTTAACAAAAGAGTGTTTGGAAAGTATTTACCCATGAGCGTACGCATGGTTTCATGACCACATGGGACACCCGCACAAAAAGGAAGAGCTCTCGCCGATGATGCAACGTTACCTTGAGTTCAAGGATCGTTATCCCGACGCGCTCCTCTTCTTTCAGGTGGGAGATTTCTACGAGCTCTTCTTTGACGATGCGGTAACGGTCGCTAAGACACTTAACCTCACGTTAACCTCGCGCGACAAGAATGCGCCAAACCCGATCCCTATGTGCGGTGTTCCTCTCTCCGTACTCGATGGCTATATCGACCGACTCCTTCCTATGGGGTACTCGGTCGCGGTTGTAACTCAAGGCGGCTCCGGGCAGGGGGTTGATCGCTCCTTGGAACGGTTTATTACCCCAGCGATGAGGCTCTTTACGAGCGTATCTTCAGACTCCGCCGAGAGCGTACTCGCCGCCGTGGCCCTAGACCCGGACGGGAGAAGTGGTGCCATCGCATGTACCGATCCTCAAACGGGTAGGGTGCGGGTGAAAGACGCATTAGACACCGGGGCTATCGCAAAGGAGCTCGCAAACGTAAACGCACGAGAGGTAATCCTCCCTCGTTCTTCGTTCGGGGATAAGGTCGACCGCCGTTCGTCGTGGGTTCGGGGTATCGAGAACGTAGTCGGAGCCAACGCTCTTAAGTTTCGGGGGGAGGTGAACTCACCGAACGACGGCATGGCAGGCTTGACGGAGGGTGCCCGAGCTGATTTTTACTCACTCTCATCGGTCGCCAAGCGCGCGACCCGGCTATTACTTGCATATCTCGACGAGGTGTCGCTCGGTAACGCCGTGCCCATTCGTGAGGTCGTTCCTTATCGAACAGCGGGACACGTGATTATCGATGCCGCGACGAGGAAAAACCTCGAGCTTGTGAGCAACACCAAGGACGGCTCGTCGGTAGGTACCCTGTTCGGTTTTCTCAATGTGACAGCGACGCCTTTAGGGGCTCGCTTGCTTCGCAACTGGATCCTCTCGCCACTCGATAGCCGCGAAGAGATCCTTGGCCGCCAAGACGCCGTGAGTGAACTTCTGTGGAGCCACTCAAAGATCCATTCCACGTTGCAGGGCCTCTCGGACCTGGAGCGCCTCGCAGCCCGGGTCGAGCTGAAGGTCGCAACCCCGAAGGACCTCGGTGCTATTCGAGATACCCTTGAACGGCTTCCCGCTCTATCGCAGACATTGGAAGGAGGCGCGTCTCTGGTTCTTGGTGCTATTCGTGAGAATCTCACGATCGATGAGGCCGTTGTCGGCAAGCTTCGCGAAGCCCTCGTTGATTCACCTCCCCACGTTACCAATGAAGGCGAGATAGTACGCGATGGTTTCGACGCTACGCTCGACGAGATACGCAAGACCCGTTCGCAAGCCGATGAGTGGCGAGCAGATTTCGAAGCCTCGGAGAGGGGCGCGACTGGGATCTCAAGTCTAAAAGTGAAATCGAATAACGTCATCGGATATTTTCTTGAGGTACCGACGAGCCAGAGCTCAAAAGCGCCGTCGCATTATATCCGCAGGCAGAGCACGGCGAACGCCGACCGATTTACGACACCAGAGCTTAAAAAGCACGAGGATGCAGTCGTCACCGCCGTTGATCGACAGATCCGCCGGGAGCTGGAGCTTTTCACCGCGCTTCGAGATTCCCTCCTTCCGTTCGTTTCCGATCTTCGGCGTATCGCTGCCGCAATGGCATCTCTTGATGCGCTCGCTGCCCTCGCCTCGGTGGCGGGGAGTCGCGCGTGGATCCGTCCAGAGATAGTTGAAACGGGAGCGCTAGAGATAGAGCGCGGTTCTCATCCGATTATTTCAGCCCTGCTCGAGGGAGCCTTTATACCTAATTCGGTTATGTGTTCCGACGAAGCTGAGAGGTGCTTTATCGTTACCGGACCCAATATGGGTGGCAAATCAACTTACCTCCGACAAACGGCATTGATCGTAATCCTCGCACAGATCGGCTCGTGGGTTCCCGCCGAGCGCTGTGTCGTCGGGCTAGTCGATCGAATCTTCGCCCGTCTCGGCGCATCCGATGACCTACATGAGGGCGAGTCGACGTTTATGGTGGAGATGCGCGAAGCGTCGAACATCCTCGCAAACGCCTCTCCACGGTCGCTCGTCCTGATTGATGAACTTGGTCGCGGGACGGCAACAAGCGATGGCCTATCGCTGGCTCAATCGATACTAGAGCACCTTGCGCTCGAAGTTGGATGTCGCACCCTTTTTGCGACGCACTATCATGAGATCACCGCTCTAGAGGGGGTGACCGAGCGGATAAAAAACCTCTCCGTTGGCTCCGTTGAAGATGGCGATAGGGTTGTATTTACGCACGAGATCCAGCGTGGACCAGCTCCGCGGTCCTACGGTATCGAGGTTGCAAAGCTATCCGGACTGCCGACCTTCGTTATCGATCGCGCCTGCGAGATATTGGCTGGATTGTCAAAGGAGAAGGGAGAAACGGTCTCGGCACCAGTGAGGAAGCCTAGCCCACGCAGGGAGGACTCCCGACAGCCCAGCTTATTCGCCCAGACGATAGTCGAGCGTGATCCGATAGCTGACTCCTTGAAGAAAGCGGTTTCCGACCTGGATGTTGATGCTCTTTCGCCGCGGGAGGCTTTAGCTCACTTGTATGAGCTCAAAGCCAAAACGGTCGGAACGGTTCCTTCTCGCTAACACAGGGAGGCGATCGGCCTCTTCGCAGAGTCTCGTTTTATGTGGCGAACGAGCTGTGGAATCTTTTCGAGGCACCCACGGACGCCCGCCCTTTAAAGGGGGCTATGTGGAGGAAGTGCCGGCAGGTGTGCTCAAACGAGAGTCGTTGCGGGTTTCCGATCTCCTCGATAAGCTGGCGTGGGCACGAAGATGAAGGAGCGCTCTAATCCCTACAAGTTTATCATCTGGATAGCGATACTCTTCGCCTCGATCGCACGTGTCTATGCCGAGAGCTCTGATGTAGGGAGTGCCCTACGCTCTGATTACACACGTCTTCGAAATATCGATCCATCCGGCTCGCTTCCCGTCCACGCGCAAGCGTGGGTTGCTCTTGCGACGAAGATGAACGATCAATTCGTACGCAATCGCGCCGGGCTCTCTTCCAGCGATCTTATCTTTTCAGCCGACACAAACATGCGGGTTTGGCGGGCAAATCGAAGCCCAGGGTACGCAAGACGGGCAGAGGCGATGCTGGATGTAGCACTGACCAAAGGATCTGATCACGATTTGTTAGATAACGGATGGGCGCTCATCCTCAGGGGCGACGTGGGGCGTGCGCTCAACAGTTCAGATGCACGGATATTTTATGAACGCGCGCTCAAGGAGGGCCCGTATTATAAGTCGGTGGCGCAGGCGCGTCTTCAATCGATTACCAACGGAACTGACGGGCACTTCATCTCTTCGATGGACCTCGAGACGCCCCGTGTATTTCCTTGGGGGAACCGGAGTCTCCGTTCGCCCAAGAAGAGTATCGTGCTTGATCCTGGACACGGCGGATACGACGGAGGCGCAACGGGACACGGCGGGCTTTTAGAGAAGGATGTCACCCTGGACCTGGCAAAGCAGGTAAAGGTATTCTTAGAGTCTCGGTACCCTGTGATCGTGTCACTCACGCGTGAAGATGATACTTTTGTTCCCCTCGCGCGGCGCACCAGTTTCGCGAATAAACGGAAGGCTGACGCCTTCGTAAGCATCCATCTTAATGCCTCACCTAGCCACAACCTTCACGGACTAGAGGCATACTACTTGGATACCGCTGACGACGAGGCGAGCAGAAAGCTCGCTGAGCGAGAGAACGGTTTGCCAGAGGGAGCGGCACTGGACGACCTCTCTTTCATCCTCAGTGACCTCATTCAGAGCGGAAAGCTCGAGGGATCTATCGAACTAGCACACGCTCTTGAAGCGGGGGTTGTCCGGGCTGCCCGCCCCATCTACAAGGGTAGCCGCAGCTACGGGGTAAAAAAAGGCCCGTTTTTTGTGCTAGTTGGGGCTCATATGCCATGCTCTCTACTTGAGGTATACTTCGTGGACAGTCCGGAGGACGGGGCAAGGTTAGCCTCCCCTCAGTTTCGGAGCGCTGTGGCGGAAGGGATAGGAAACGCCCTCATACAATTCCTCCTTCCCGGCAGCGTGATTGGTCACGAAGTGGTGTCAGCCCCCGCAAAGAGGGTGTCACCGAATAAGAAGAAGACGAAGCGCAAGCATCGCGCATAAAGTGAGTATGTTACACGTAGACACGATTCCAGTGACCGAGTTCGGTCAAAACTGCAGGATACTTTGGTGCTCCGAGACGAAGGAGTGTGTCATTGTAGATCCAGGCGGAGAGGCGGAGAAGATACTCGGCCGTGTTGAGAAGCTCGGCGTTTCGCCGAAACAGATATGGCTGACTCATTCGCACCTCGATCACTGCGCGGCCGTCGCCCCGCTGATGAAAAAGCTCTCGGTAGCTCTGGTAGGGCACCCTGCGGAGAAGATGCTCCGGAACAATGTCGGGTCGTTTGCTCAGATGTATGGGATGGACCCCTCTGAGTGGCCGAACTGTCCGGAACCTTCTATTGAGGTAGTTGGCGGTGAAGAGGTCTGCGTCGGTAACTGCAAGGCGCAGGTACTCTTCACTCCGGGACACTCCCCTGGCCATGTGAGCTTTTATTTCCCTCAAGATAGTATTCTTGCCAGTGGTGACGTTCTCTTTAAAGGTTCGATCGGTCGGACGGATCTTCCTGGCGGAGACATGAAGACGCTCGTTCACAGCATCCACTCAAAGATCTTTACCCTCCCGGGCAACACCAGAGTTCTGTGCGGGCATGGAGAGGACACAACGATTGCGG
>JBIIEK010000138.1:0-8002 GCA_044237895.1 Bdellovibrionota bacterium | reverse complement strand
ATTGCGGAGGATCAGATCTCAAATCCTTTCGTAGGAAAGAGGGCCTCGTGATGAAGCGGGAGAAGAAGATTCGCGTTGTTCTCGGCGTAACAGGATCGATTGCGGCGTACAAAGCAGCGGAGCTTGCGCGCTACATGATGAAGCGGGGATGCGTTGTTCGCGTAGTCATGAGCAAATCCGCCGAGCAATTTATCTCGCCGCTGACCTTTGAATCGCTTACGGGACAACCTGTCGCTCGGAGCTTTTGGGAGGAGACCCAACCAGGCGCGATAGGTCACATCGCTCTTGCTGACTGGGCCGATATCGTGCTCGTCGCGCCAGCGACCGCCGACACGATAGCGAAGGTTGCATACGGCTTCTCAGACAGCCCATTACTCGCCGTGCTGTTAGCCACAAAGGCTCCAATAGTGATCGCCCCAGCGATGAACGTGAATATGTTCGAGCACTCTCAAACTCAGGAGAATATCCACAACCTCCAAGCCCGCGGTGTTATGTTCGTTACCCCTGAGAGTGGAGATCTCGCATGCGGTTGGAAGGGCAGGGGTCGGCTAGCGCAGCCCGCAGAGATATATCACCACGTACGCAGAGCGGTATCGCCTCAGGACCTCCGTGGAAAGCGAGTTGTCATTTCGACGGGCCCAACCCGCGAGGCGATAGACCCGGTTCGATTTATCTCGAATCGCTCTTCAGGGAAGATGGGACTCTCTTTAGCCGTTGAGGCTTTTTATAGAGGTGCTGAGGTAACCCTGGTTCATGGACCCCTGAGCGGTTCTCCAAAGCTCCCCTCATTAATTCGTACTATCTCTATAACGTCTGCAGATGAGATGCGAAACGCCGTGATAAATACGCTGGGCAGAGACCCAGCGCAACATGCAGCCGATATCATGATCATGGCAGCGGCTGTCGCTGACTATCGACCTGAGACGCAGAGCGACCAGAAGATTAAAAAATCGAACGCTCCCTTAAATATTCAGCTCGTTTCGAACCCTGATATCCTCAAAGAGCTCGGGGAGATTAAGGGAACTCATAAGAAACCGTTTCTGGTTGGTTTTGCGGTTGAGACTGGCGATACTGAGAAGCTTCTCTCAGAAGCGACTAGAAAGCTTGAGGCGAAGAACGCGGATCTGCTCGTGGGCAACCTCGCGCAGGACTCCTTCGACAAGGATACGAACAAAGTGCTCATCGTCTCAAAAGGGGGTAACGCCGAAGAGATCGACACGGCTCGAAAATCTCTCATCGCGAAGCGAATATTTAATACCATCGCCAGTAATATTCGGGACTCATTGTGACCATTGAGAATCAGACTCAGCTCGCCCAGCTCTTGGACAAAATAGCGTCGCTCTACCCTGCGGGAATACCAACGGCAACGATCGTCGCGCCCGTCAACGAGCCTCTCAAACAGGAACCCAGTGCTACCGTGCGTGCTCGGCTGATCGTCGTTGGGGACTCGTCTACTCATTCGGCCGAAGAGCTTGCGCTCCTCGACGCGATAGCAATCAAGGGATTAAAGCTTTCGGAGGATGACTACACAAAGGAGTTCGTCGCGGTCCCTAGCGATGCCTTCGCCTCGGGGCGCACCGACGCCTCAGCTGTCATAATCTTCGGCGCTGCCGAGGCCCCTCAGAATACTCACGGGCAGGTTATCCTCACGAGCTCCCTCTCGGAGCTCGTCGTCGACCCCGCCTTAAAGAAGGCTCTTTGGCGAAGCCTGCAAACGCTCTCTTAGCGGGAGAGGCTCTTAGAGCCGTGTACGCATACGGAGCAGAGGTCTTCATGTTGAGGGCCGTCCAGGCGACCCTCCCGGCGCTCTCAATCAAGCCGACCTGGTCGGACTTAGGAGGTTCGTGCTACGCTGGTTTGGTGAAAATCGTGTGTATCGTCTTACTAGTGGCTCTTTCATTTGTCCTTGTTCGACGACGGCAACCTCATTCAAAACAGAAATTTACCGGCGTTCTTAACCCCATAGGCCTGATAGGCCGAGCTGAAGAGACCTTTACCTCACAGGGTACAGTATTTGTGCAGGGTGAGATTTGGAAGGCCACAACCCTAAAGGGGATCGTACAAAAGGGCGATTGTGTTAAGGTACTTGGGCTTCGTGAGGGATTGGTTTTAGAGGTCGAGCGGATTTCGACCCCTCACTCAACCAGCGAAGCTGGGTCGTAAAGTAAGGGAAGCAACGTATGGGTTCTGTATTTCTCCTCATCCTCGCGGCGGTAGGTGTTCTCTTTTTTAGCGCATTTAAAATTCGTGCTTACGAGAAGGGGCTCATTCTCCGTTTCGGAGTTTTTAAGGGGCTAAAAGAGCCGGGCCTACGCTTTATCATCCCGTTCGTTGATGAACTTACCCGCGTTGACCAACGCGTCATCACTATGGACATCCCGCCTCAGGACATCATCACTCGTGATAACGTCTCTATTAAGGTGAACGCGGTACTGTACTTTCGCGTCATCGATCCGGCGCGTGCCTGCCTTAACGTGGAGAACTATCTCTATGCTACCAGTCAGATCTCCCAAACGACTCTGCGGAGCGTGATCGGACAAGCCGAACTCGACGACCTCCTTGCTGAACGAGAGCAGATCAACCACAAGATTCAGGAGATCATTGACCAGCACACCGATCCATGGGGAATTAAGGTCTCGTCCGTTGAGGTAAAGGATATCGACCTCCCTCAGGAGATGCAGCGCGCAATGGCTCGTCAAGCGGAGGCTGAACGTGAACGACGCGCCAAGATCATCCAAGCTGAGGGTGAGTATCAAGCATCTGAAAAACTCACAGCGGCCGCCGAGGTAATGTCCAAGCAGCCGATCTCGGTTCAGCTTCGCTACTTAGAAACCCTTAAACAGATCTCTAGTGAGAATAGTTCGACGGTCCTCTTTCCGATGCCGATCAACCTTCTTGAGGGGTTCTTCAAGTCAAAGGGCTAATCATGGGTGATGCTCTAATCCGCCCGTATTCCTACGAGCTACCGAAGGAACGTATCGCGCAACGCCCATGCCATCCGCCAGACCTTGCCAAGATGTTGGTCGTAGATCGGCGGTCAGGTTCCATCAGCGATCATACCTTCGCCGATATCGGCCAATTTCTTCGCTCGGGGGATAGGCTTGTTTTCAACGACACAAAGGTGGTTCCGGCGCGCCTCTTTGGGAAGCTCGATTCAGTAGGAGGGGCGAGCGTTGAACTGCTCTTAGTTGGAAAGATCTCTGAGTCCAGGTGGTCGTGTATCGGCAGGCCCCTGAAGAAGGTACGCGCCGTTGGACGCGTCCGTTTTAGTGACACGTTGACCGCGGTGTTAGTCCCAACGGATGACCCCCCGGAGCGCGTCACGGTAGAATTTACGACGACAGAGAATACGCATATCTCCATGGCGATAGCTCAGCACGGAACCATGCCGATCCCTCCATACATCCGTGGCGGACACGGGGATGAGCAGGATGAGAGGGACTATCAGAGTATCTTCGCGAAGTATGCGGGTTCGGTAGCAGCTCCCACTGCATCTCTTCACTTTACCCCTGAGCTCATAGACAGCCTAAAACGGAATCCACGGATAGACATATCCACATTAACGCTTCACGTAGGGACGGCGAGCTTCTTACCCGTTGTAGAGGATGGCGTAATAACTCCGCCCGGCAAGGAGGAGTTCCGAATCGGAGCAGGCGCGCTCGGAGAGATTACGAGCACTCGGGATGCGGGTGGGCGCATCGTGGCCGTAGGCACTACCGCAGTGAGAGCTCTGGAGAGCTCTGTCGACTCGAGCGAGGGGTCTACAGCGCTCTTTATCCAACCCGGGTACCGTTTCAAGGTGGCGGATGTAGTCGTTACCAATTTTCACCAGCCAGGTACCACCCACCTCCTTCTAGTCGAAGCGTTGCTCGGTAAAGAGTTATTAGAGAGGGCGTACTCACACGCGCTTGCTCAGGGATACCGATTCTTAAGTTATGGTGATGGGATGATCATCCTCTAGCGACCTTCAAAAGCGTCGCTCTCGAAAGCAGGCCCACGAGACTGTCGTATTTTTGCTCAAAACCACCATACGGATAGATTGGGAGACGCTAACTCGGGTTCCCCGACATAGAACTTGAATGCCGAGCATGTGCGTGCTACCAGAGAGGCTGTGCAGTAGGAAGCGCATCTATGGTGACCCCCTCTAATAGTGAACCTCGAGGATCGAAACAACCTGTTGGCGTGCACTCCCAGCCAGCTTCAGAGGTCTCCCTTAAACGACTCGCATCACCACTAGCCGATCTGTTAACGCGGGCTGCCAACGGAGAAAACATTGCGTCGGACGGTCGAGAAACGATCCTTCAAACGGTCCTAGCTCGGGGATCCGCTGCCCAAAGGGAGAGGGCGGAGCTCTTCCACACCCTTGAAGAGCTCCTCGCCGATAACCTTCGGCGAGCGGGGGGGAGTTCCCTAGATCCCTCACCTAACCGCACGGGGCTTCTCAATTTAGCTGCCTCTCTCATCTCGGCAGAGACTATTTGGGACATGGAGCCCGCTCAACACGAACGGTGGGTGCTGACAGCGGCGCGTGAAACTGCTCGGCTCACCTGTGTTGATCATTGGGAGTCCGATCATACTCAGCAACTAGAGTTCACGCTCGAGATGCTGAGCGAGCTTCTGTTCTTCGAGGAGGAGCCACGCGTTCTATCTACACAGGTGCGCGAGAGGGTCGTGGTAAACGTCGCACGGTTTTTGGGCAAGGTAGAGAGCGATCTCTTTCGTGGAGTTCAAGCCCTAGAGCTCGCGGCAGCTCTGACCTCCCTGTATCAGATCGGTGGACTTCTGCGAGAGCCGACGTTTGCGGAAAGGCTTGAAGCGCTCAGCTTCTCCACCCTGAGTCTTTGTCACTATCTCACTCCCGATTGCTTCGGAGATAGTTGGCGTGAGGCCGAGCTCCTCCGCGCCCAGGACGGAGTGACTGAAGACGGCGCTTCGGATAGCGATGACATGAGCTCAGTTTTAGAGGGGAGCAGTGCAGTCGATCGTCCCCAGCATGTCGCCGCCGAGCTTTTGTACGACGTACTCACATCGTTTAGGCTTTCAGGTGGACGGGGGCAGGAGGATTTCTGGACAACTATGGTTCAGTCGATAAGTCCCAACACAAAAACTCTCGGCTCCGCGTTGCTCGGGTTGGCAACGTGTTCGGCGGACTGTTTGCAGCGGGCGCTCGAGCCGCTCTTAAAAGATGCAGCGACCGAGCCTCTCGCTCTCTTGCATATCGTCAATCTTATGTGCGCTAGCGAGCTGTACGATGAAAGCAGCTGTCTTCCATGTGATAAGCTACTTCAGGAGCTAGCGAAGGATGTGCTTACCCCCAAGGACCGCGAAGCGCTGCGTCAGACTGAAGCAATTATGTTTGAACAGTTTGGGCAGCTCCTTGACGATCCTTTTTTAGCGTACCGAAAGCTTTCTATGCTGCAGTAGAGACCTGGGTCTATCGGCTTTCCACCAACCAGCTTCACGGCTTTCCAGTATGAGCCTCTGGCATAACTCGCTATCTATTTAAGTCGACAGCCTTAGATTCTTTCGAACCTATCTCCCCAGATCTCTTGAGGATTCTTTTCGGATGGGGACCGCCTGCAACGTTACGATAGGGCAGGACAAAAGCACAAAATTGGCCGACACGGTACTTTTTTAACACCCCCCGGAGCGATATAGTCTCGGCTGTCCGAAATACGTTAGAAAGCCCCCCCCCAACATGTGACATTCTATGACCAATCGATACGAGTTAAAGAGTACGTGCGGAAAAGCTCGTCGCGGCACCTTCCGCACACGCCGCGGAGTGTTTCAGACGCCGACGTTTATGCCAGTTGGTACGCGAGCCTCTGTAAAAGGTGTTGATGTAGAGCGACTCGCGGAGCTTGGCGCTGAGGTAATGCTCGTTAATACGTATCACCTCTGGCTTCGCCCGGGGCACGAGCGAATTAAGAGGGTTGGTGGCATCAATGCCTTTACCGGTTGGAAGGGGCCGATCTTAAGCGATTCGGGCGGATTTCAAGTGTTTAGTCTGAAGGGGATGCGCACTCTCACTGAGGAGGGTGTTGAGTTCCGCTCGCATATCGACGGGTCGAAGCAGTTCCTGAGCCCCGAAGGCTCTATTAACGTTCAACAAACGATGGGTGTAAGTATCGCTATGGCGCTCGATGAGTGTCCGGCCGCGAATATCGACTTCGCTGCATTTGAGAAGTCTCTCGCCATGACCTTTCGATGGGCCAAGCGATCACTTGACGCCCGTACAGATCCCGAGCTCTGCCTCTTCGGAATTACCCAGGGAGGGTGTCACCAACAGCTCCGCACAATTGCAAGCGAGCAGATCTGCTCCCTTCCATTTGACGGGTTCGCAATCGGTGGACTGAGCGTTGGGGAACCTAAAAACCAGATGTACGAGGTTTTAAGCTACCATCCCGATCAGCTTCCCGCCGATCACATTCGATACCTGATGGGGGTTGGAACCCCAGAGGATATCGTTGAAGCCGTTTCGCAAGGTGTCGATATCTTCGACTGTGTTATGCCAACCCGCTCCGGCCGATTTGGGCGGGTATTCGTCGACTCAGATCCTCCCTTCTTCAACATCAAGAACGCCACCTTTTCGGAGGACACCGGCCCCATCGACCCTACGTGCGCGTGTGTCGCGTGTCGAAACTACTCGAGAGCGTATATAAATCACCTCTTTAAAGTGGGAGAGATGCTTGGGCCCCAACTTGCGAGCATTCATAATTTGACCCACTACCTGACCCTGATGCAGCGAATTAGGGATTCAATTGAGGACGGTACCTTTCCAGCCCTTTATGGAGTCATTAAGGAGCGTTGGAGAACGCTCGATCTCCACCAAGGTGCCTCGGGGGGAGAGTAGACCGGCTAGAAGCCGAGGGCGCGACTATGCTTCTTTTCCTGCGGCTGTCAGACGCTCCAGGGCGGCTCTTTGAAACGAGATAGGCCGGACTGCAGCTCCCAGAAAACCCTTCCATCTTGAAACAACGTGTTGTATTTATAGGTTGATTTGGTCGTGCGCGACTGATACACAGACGGTCCCCGTTTTTTTGGCGCATTGTTATGGAATCAGAGTCGTTCGTTTCTAGGGTTATGGCCCTTATCCAGAAGAGTCGTAGAGCGCTACGCTTATACAGCTCCGCTGGTTCAAATTGGTTATCGCGAGAGGGCTCTTCGGGCGAGCTCCCCGCGGCTCAGGTCGCGCAATGGCGAGAGGTAAACGGGCTTCTTTTGCGAAAGCTCAGCGAGGCCGCTGAAGCTCCAAACACAAAAAAGATAATCTACGATGTCTTCGCTCTCCGAAGTGAGTTCCAGACTCTTTGGCGTTCGACGGAATCGGAGCTTGTGCAATCACAACGCGAGCTGATCGCATCAGCGGAGAGCGGAGATTTTATCAGGGCGGCGGTCCTTTCAACCGCGCTTGTGAGCTTGAAGGCGCGGCTTCAGGCCGGTCAGGCAGCACACCACGAACTCGATCTACTCATTAAACGGAGCAAAGTTGTGCGTCCAGCAGCGGAACTCTCAGAGGAGAGCGCAACCGTGCTATCAACCCTCGAGCTTCTTGACGAACATGTAGTCACTGAGCCGGTAAGACCCGCTCCCCTCAAGGTGGCAGTAGGAGGGGGGAAGGTAATCCCCCTTAAGAGACGCTAGGCTAACAACCGCCACGTAGTAGCCCGAATCTTCAAGAACGCGAGGGGGCTTGCGAGGCCGTTAATCCCTTTTGTATCTTCCCGTCATGCCACGGCAAAATGCGGCAATCGGTGGGCCTGAGGCTACGATAGCACCTTTCAATTCTACAAAAGCAGTGAGCTCAGTACGTAAGCACCGTCGCGATATCGATGGATTGAGAGCGATCGCCGTTTTAGCCATCGTCGTTTTTCACGCATTCCCCGAGGCGCTCCCCGGGGGCTTCATCGGTGTTGATATCTTCTTCGTGATTTCGGGGTACCTCATATCCTCTATCGTACTACCATCCCTGACAGCAGAGACCTTTAGCTTTATAGATTTC
>JBIIEK010000255.1:0-2823 GCA_044237895.1 Bdellovibrionota bacterium | reverse complement strand
CGCATCCCGCGACATCAGACGCGTCGAAACATTCGTACCTGCGGCCGGCGAGGCCGCCGGCCCTCCAATCGAATTCCACGTGACATTCGTACCCGCGGCCGCCCCTCCAGGATCAACTCAACGCGTCACACGAGCAGAACAGATTCCGATCGCCGTACACGCCGTCGATACGACCGACGGATGGCCAGAACTTGTTCTCCTTTGTCCACGGCGCTGGGAACGCGGCTAGCTCCCTGCTGTACGGGCGATCCCAGTTATCGCTCACGACAACGGCGGCGGTGTGCGGGGATTGCTTTAAAGGGTTGTTCGTTTTGTCGAACTCGCCTGACGCGATCTTTCGCACTTCGTTCCGGATCATCTTGAGCGCTTCAATAAATCTATCAAGCTCACCCTTCGACTCGCTCTCCGTTGGCTCTACCATCAAGGTACCAGCAACGGGCCACGAAACGGTCGGAGCATGGAACCCGTAATCCATAAGACGCTTGGCGACATCCTCAACCTCAACACCAGCCTCACTCTTAAGCGCGTTGAGATTCAAGATACACTCGTGAGCAACGAGCCCCGCGGACCCTCGGTAGAGAACCGGGTAATCCTTCTCCAACTCGTGGGCGATGTAATTAGCGGAGAGGATCGCTATCTTCGTCGCCTCAGTAAGCCCCTCTCCTCCCATCATCGCCATGTACATCCACGAGATCGGAAGGATGCTTGCCGAGCCCCATGGCGCGGCCGAGATAGCGCCGACCCCCTTCTCTCGTCCCAAATCTATAACGGGGTGATTCGGCAAGAATGGAGTAAGGTGTTTACCACAACAGATCGGCCCCATTCCTGGTCCACCGCCACCGTGCGGGATACAGAAGGTCTTATGGAGATTGATGTGACATACATCCGCTCCGAACTCGCCTGGAGCGCAGAGACCAACAAGCGCGTTCAAGTTGGCGCCGTCCATGTATACCTGACCGCCGCACGAATGGACGATCTCACACGCCTTCTTGATCCCCTCCTCGAACACTCCGTGCGTTGAGGGATAGGTAACCATGAGCGCCGCGAGCTTCTCTTTATGCTGCTCAGCTTTCGCTTGAAGGTCAACAAGGTCGACGTTTCCAAGCTCGTCACACGCCACCGTGACAACCTCCATACCCGTCATGACAGCGCTTGCCGGATTGGTTCCGTGCGCTGACTTAGGAATGAGGCAGATCGTTCGGTGATGATCATTTCTGCTATGGTGATAAGCACGGATAACAACGAGCCCCGCGTACTCACCTTGAGATCCCGCGTTTGGTTGAAGCGAACAGCCGTCGAAGCCGGTGATCTCACACAAACTCTTTTCGAGGTCTGTGAACATCTCCTCGTATCCAGCACGATGATGCGCGGGAGCGAACGGGTGAAGACCGCCGAACTCTGGCCACGTAACCGGCAACATCTCAGAGGTCGCATTCAGCTTCATCGTGCACGAACCCAGCGGAATCATCGAAAAACCGAGTGAGAGGTCTCGCGACTCAAGCTTGCGCACATAACGCAAGAACTCGGTTTCAGAGTGATAGGTATTGAATACCGCGTGATGAAGGTAATCGTCTCCTCGAGCAAGCTCTTTCGGAATCGAGACCGCTACTGAAGAGAGAGCATCCGCGCACTCCTGTCGGGTTGTCGCGAGTCCGATCGCCGCGCAGAGCACCTGAAGATCATCGACCCCCTTTGCCTCATCGAAACTCACGCCGATAGTCGAATCGGAGAGAACACGGACAAGTACACCCGCTCTCTCTGCCTTTTCAGCGATGGTCTTTGCTTTCTTCGCGCCAACGTCAACAACGACGGTGTCGAAATATGTCTTGTTCGTAACGGTCAGTCCGCCCTTATTGCAGAGCGCGGCGAACGCGCCTGTGAGCTTATTGACCCGCTCAGCTATAGCTCGGAGCCCTTTAGGTCCGTGATACACGGCATACATGCTCGCCATATTTGCGAGAAGCACTTGCGCGGTGCAGATGTTGCTCGTCGCTTTCTCTCGCCGAATGTGCTGCTCACGCGTCTGCAGAGAGAGTCGAAGGGCGGGCTTACCATTTGAATCGCGCGAAACTCCGATCAAACGTCCGGGCATAGAGCGTTTGTACTCATCGCGAGTAGCAAAAAACGCGGCGTGCGGCCCACCAAATCCCATCGGAACCCCGAAGCGCTGGGCCGAACCAACAACGATATCAGCGCCCATCTTTCCGGGAGGAGTAAGGACGGTCAGGGAGAGGATATCGGCTGCTACGCATACGAGAGCATTCGCGCTGTGAGCTTTGGAGCACACCTCCGTAAGGTCCTGCACCTCGCCGCGTGTATCTGGATATTGTACGAGGCATCCAAAAACACCTTCAGAGAACTCAAACTTTGAAACTGGTGCGACGGTAACCTTAACACCAAGCGCCTCCGCGCGAGTAGCGACAACGCCAAGGGTCTGAGGGTGAACCGCGTCTGAGACGAGGTACTCGTGAGTCGTTGTCGCACCTTTAGCTTTTGTTGATACCGCAAGGGACATCGCCATCGCCTCTGCCCCAGCAGTTCCTTCGTCGAGAAGTGAGGCGTTCGCAATCGCCATTCCGGTGAGGTCCATGATGAGGGTCTGGAAATTAAGAAGCGCCTCAAGACGTCCCTGCGCGATCTCAGCTTGGTACGGCGTATACTGCGTGTACCATCCAGGGTTCTCGAGGATATTACGCTGAATAACCGGGGGCGTGATCGTGTCAGAGTACCCCATGCCCAAGAAGGACAGCGCGATCGTATTCTTGCTCGCGATACCTTTGAGCCGCTCAAGAGCCTCATACTCGGAGAGAGCCGAGGGAAAGC
>JBIIEK010000100.1:0-10604 GCA_044237895.1 Bdellovibrionota bacterium | reverse complement strand
GAGCGGTATCATGTTGCCGATGGCTCATCCGGTCGCCGCGGAGCTCGCGCTCGAAGGTATCTCGAACATCGAAGCAGCTGAGCGAATAGTAGGATGGCTTGAGCGAAGTGCCCTGGGCCATAAGGTAGTCAACTATAAGCTCAGAGATTGGCTCTTCTCACGGCAACGGTATTGGGGGGAGCCGATTCCGATCGTGCACTGGGAGGATGGAACAACCACGTCGCTTGCGGCGGAGGAGTTGCCGTTATTGCTCCCCCAGGTTGAAGATTACAAGCCGTCTGATGGTGGAGAGTCGCCACTTGCCAAAGCTGGCGATTGGCTTGAGGTGGTTGATGCAAAGACCGGTAAGAGGGGTAAGCGCGAGACGAATACGATGCCCCAGTGGGCTGGATCGTGTTGGTATTATCTTCGGTTTATAGATCCTAAGAATGATAACGCTGGATGGGATCCGGCGCTTGAGAAGAAGTGGATGCCCGTGGATCTCTATGTAGGGGGTGCCGAGCACGCGGTGTTGCACCTGTTGTACTCGCGTTTCTGGCATAAAGTTCTCTTCGATTTGGGATGTGTGTCTACGAAGGAGCCATTCAAAAAGCTCTTCAATCAAGGGATGATTCAGTCGCACGCGTTTAAAGATAAGCGTGGAGCGCTGGTTTCGACAGATCTCGTTACTGAGAAGGATGAACATACCTTCGTTCATTCACAGACGGGCGAGGTTCTTGATCGTATCGTGGCGAAGATGTCCAAGTCTTTGAAGAACGTGATCAATCCTGATGATGTCATCTCGCAGTACGGAGCTGATACGCTCCGGACGTACCTGATGTTTATGGGGCCTCTTGAGGCTTCCCGCCCTTGGGACTCGAAAGCTATAAGCGGTAATTACCGATTCCTAAGGCGTTCCTTCGCGTTTGTAGTGGGGACGAGGGATGTGGGCGCGCGAGATGTTGTATCCCTAGACGCTGAGCCGAATGAAGTGAAGCGCGCTATTCACAAAGTTGTGAAGAAGATAGGCGAGGATCTCGATGCGCTTCGATTTAACACCCCTATCTCGACGATGATGGAGTTTTTAAACACCGCCGCTGACAAGCCGGTTTCCCAGGACACCCTCGAGAAGTTTGTGTTGGTCCTCGCTCCATTCGCTCCCCATCTCTCTGAAGAGTTGTGGGAGCGGCTTGGTAATAAAGCTCCAGCCAGCCTTGCGCCGTGGCCAGTATATGATCCGGCGTTGGTTCAAGATGACGTGGTAACGGTGGTGATTCAGATAGGTGGTAAGAAGCGCACGACGGTCGAAGTCGCCCCATCAATCAGTGAGGAGGATCTCAGGACGGCGATCATCGCCGAAATGGCTGGCACCGCGTACGCCGTTGGGGTGAGTGATCGCTTTATTACTGTTTTCAATCCGGGCACGAAGATTCCTAGACTCGTGAATGTATTGCCTCAGGGAAAATAAGGAGCATTTGACGCGAGTGCGTGGCGTCCGAATAGAGGCGGGGACCTCGTGTCTGAGATCTTCTCGGCTAGGAAATGTAGAGCCGTTGAGGGTGTTCTTTAAGGATCGTTTCGGTCGGTTTAAGATCGCGGCCGGTTACCTTCATCTGGCGCGTCTAGTTGGCACAAAACACCTTGCCTCAACGTGCCACCATGCGATGCTAAGGCACTTAGCATTTAGTACGGTGTATGTCCCAGTTCTCTCACGTTGCTCCTCTCGGTGATGATCACAAAACGCGCTTGACGATTCTCTGTCACTCAAAGGGGGTTGAGGTCGGCGAAGTTTTGGCTCTCTATGACGGCGCGAGAAGAGCGCTCGTCGCCGCGCTCGATCGAGATGAATCGAAGGGGCCGCGTAGCATCGCGCATCTGACCGGGATCTTCTCTAACTTGATTGAAGCGGGCAACGCTTCAGCGCTCTTCAATCTCAATTGGGAGCGGGGAGTTTCACAAGAGGGATTTTCTGATCGACTTGCCGCGGCCGCGGCGTTTTCCGAGTTACTCATCGATTCCCGAATCTCCGACCACGAGCGTTCGCTCCGAGAGGAGACGATCATTCCACTCGTTCAAGATAGTATCGATAAAGCGCTCGTCCCGACCCCTGAGAGTAAAGCCGAGATAGATATCTTCTTTAAGAACGGGCCGGCGTTCTTTCAGCGGTTGGTGCGCTTTGAGGAGACGCACACCACTGATCGTCTCGGATTTCCCATGAATGCGCTTGAGATTCGCTTCGCGTATCGATTGCCTGAGATGACATCCTGCGGGCTTCAACTCCTTTTGGAGGCCAATATGCCGGCAAAAGTTGTCATGAAAATAACGGAGTCCCTGGCCCTCATGTCGCGAGCTGAGAAGCGTGATGCAGCGATGGATAGTTATCGGTCCATGGTAAAGCATCGAGAGTCTGTTGCTTCTGTAGGAGAGGTTCGAATCGCGGAGCCTCTCGGTCGGCCGAGTCTAGTCGGCGCAATAAAGCATCATGTCGGAGATCACAAACATTTCACTTTGGGTAATCGAAGCACAGAGCATGAGTTGCCGATTACATTACCGACGTCTCGGCACGTGTGGGAGTATTTCGGTCAGCGGGTGGCGCACCTCGCGTCGATCAAAGATCCGGGGGTGCGAGATGATCGTTTGCATCGATACCTGGTGTCGTTTCCAGAATTCCTTGCAGCCCAATTTTTCTTCGAGCGGGAGGAGGTTTACTTTCGACAGCTGAACCTTGAGAACAAACCGAGCCCTGAGTACAAGGTCTTTTATAAAGAGAGCTATGGAGTGGACAGCGGTCCTGGGATCGAGGGATCGCTTCCGGCGGTCACGGCGATCTCGGAGACGGCGAGAGCCTTTCGGCATATCGCGGCGACACGGTACGGCATAAACGTACGAAAGGGGTATGCCCGGCCGCTTGAATCAGGGAAGTGGCTCCTCGAGCATATGGCAGAGGATCTCGGAGCGGAATCCCAGCGGTTTAAAGTAGCGGATATTCATATGTACCCCGGCCCGGGAGTTCGAATCTCGGGTCTTCGCGTGCAGAATGCGTTGGATTTTTCAACTGAGCACTCTCGCCGCGCCTATCTTAAAGCAGCCCCTTGGCTTAGCGCCTCGCTTAGGTGTGGGCATGAGGTCGAGTATCTCATGATGCGGGGCTTTATAGCCATTACCCGGTCGGTAAACTCAACGATCAGGCCAATTTCAAAAGAGTGGCTCGAAAAGGGGAGTCTTGAGATCTCCAAAGCAGATACGCACATGAAAACAATCTGGCGCGTATCGAAGGTGCTCGAGAAGGAACCCACTCGTCGCATCATTAAGAGGCGCTATGAGGACAGTTTAGTGGTCGACACCAAACGGTTCTGGAAGGAGCCCTACGCCGCCATCTGGTTTAACGATCACTTTCACAACGATCGACTGCCAGAAGTGAGAATGTGGTTGGTTCCCGAGAGGGTTCTTCATCGAAAGATGATCTTTGCGATAGAGAACGGCGTTGATCCGAACAAGTTGGACGTCACCCCAGAGGGAATGGCCGAGGAGGCAGCAGCGCTTGGACTTCCTATCATGAATGTTGGAACTTCGTCGGTACGGTGGGGAGGATTTTCTAACGCGTGGCCTCACGGCTCCGGGTCGGCGCATGAGTGGGAACGTCATAGTGATTGGTCCTATACTCGGTGGCAGGATCCTCATCACGTGCATCGGGCGTTAGTGGGAGATCAATACTATGATCACCTTACCGTTCCAGTCGCTAGGATCCTTGCGCGGTCCAAAGTTGAGCACGACTCGATAGCGAAAGTAGTTAATTTTTTCCAGGACCTGCACTCGAGTTTCTTGACGATGGAGGAGTCGTGGGCCAAGGGGTATGTCGAATCGGGTGAGGCTCCGGCGCGTTTAGAGGCGCCGCCTAGTCAGCAATCCCCTACGCAATCGTCGCGGCAGGAGGAAGAATCCTCTGGAGGGGCTGATGAGGATGCTCTAGTCGAATTCTCCGCGCTTACGAAGCCACGTACAAAGATGCTCCTCTACTTCCTTGAAATGAGGAATCGATTGGCGCAATCAAAGAGCGTGGTGGAATTTAAGGATTTTCCAACGCTCGAGTTGCAGTATACTCGCCTCCTCTCGCGGCAAGCAGGGACTCCATTCATCTCGGGTGCCGATATGATACTCTATCTGCCAGACGGAAAGACGATACCGATGCTCCGTGGGGCGTCCGCTGCCGGCAGGGTTCATAGAGAGGTCGTTACGATGGATGAGCGGATGGAGGCGGTTTGGGATCAGTATTTTGTCAGCGTGTTTGCCCCGAATAATTGTCCGAGAATTTTACTGCCGTAGGAGGAGGGTATGAATCGAAGTTCACTCGTGAGCGTAGGGTCCGGCGCGTTGTGGAGTGCCTTATCTGTCCCAGCACGTCCGTCAGGAACCACAACTCCCACGGAGGAGCCGACAACGACCCCAACAGAAGCTCCACCTGCGCCCGACATTGAAACTGAACCGAATACCGTTCCTCATAGGGCCCCGGTTCCTGAGCCGGAGAGCGACCCCTGCGAGCGGCCAGGCACGAGTTGTCCGCTTCATTGAGAAGCGCTCTAAGGCAGTCGACGAATTTTAGATCGTTAGGTTATCTATACGCCAAAAAGCTGCAGAGACAGGGGCTTCATAGCCTCGATGCAGTTAAGCGTGTGTTGCTCTAAGGGAATCTGTAGCTCCTCCGCGCCCAGTTTGATGTCGTCTCGATTGCATCCTCTGGCAAACGCTTTGTCCTTAAACTTTTTCATCACCGATTTAACCTCGAGGTTGTGAATCGACCGATCTGGGCGAACGAGAACACTCGCTGTGATCAGTCCAGAGAGTTCATCAACCGCGAAGAGAGCTTTAGCGACAAGAGTTTCGCGTGGAGTATTCGCGTAGTGGGCATGTCCCAAGATCGCGATTCGAAGCTCCTCTGGATATCCCTGTTCAGCCAGGATGCTACACCCCTTAAACGGATGGCCGTCAGGGCTCACTGGTTCAGGGAACATCTCATAATCAAAGTCGTGCAGGAGTCCGGTGATTCCCCACAGAGCATGGTCTATCGAAGCCCCCTGTTTCGCGAAGTAGTCAGCATACCACCGCATACACGCTTCAACGCTCAAGGCGTGATTCAAGAGACTCTGCGTCTTCGTGTACTCGTGGAGCAGGGCGAGGGCTTCTTCTCGGGTCTTCATTGATGGTCCTATTCTTGAAGTGTTGTGCCGGCTGTTTTTGGCGTTGCGGAGAATACTTGAAGGAGTTTTAGAAGGTTCTGTAGCTGGATGTTGGACTCAATATCTCGCAGAGGGACCGAGGTTTCAAAGCGCTCGTTCTCATCAGTGATCGTCACCGTCAGCGTGGGTATGGTCGTATCGTTCGAATCAGCTTTGACGAGTCCAAAGATCCTCGACTCGTTGATTAGTTGAAGGACTCGGGTTGTCTGAGCGCGGTCTGTGGCGTCGGTGATTGAGAGTGATGGAAAAGACCACGTCTGTGGCGCGAGTCCCGGCGAAGCTTGATTCATGCGTATTGTGACCGTGACTTTGGGCGGAGTTACCTCTGGGTTTGCGTCGTTCAGTAAGACTGCGGTTTTGGTGTGCCAGGCCGTAAATGAGGCGAGCCCCGCGGTCTTTAAATCCGTACGGGTCGAGTTGAACGCTATCAGGATAGCTATGGTGACTAGGACACCTATAGTCGTACGGGAGAGGAGGAGTTGAGCTATCTTCATTCGCGATAGGATAGTCACACCTCAGAGAATCGTCAAATAACTCAGGTGTGAAAATAGGCTATGAAAATATCTATCGTGACGATGGTTTAGTCCCGTTGCGCTCTCTCGAAAACTACCGTTTGGAGCGTTTCTTGGCCTCTTCGAGGAGGTTCTCCTTGGTATTCTTTGAGGGGTCCTCTATGACGATCTCTTCTAACTGTTTAAGGATCGCTCCCATAGCTGGTCCTGGAGGTACCCCCAGCGCAATAAGGTCCTCTCCTGTGACGGCGAGCTTACCGTATGCGGGCCCGGCCATCTTACTCTGTTCTGATGAGAGGAGTTTGTCGAAACGAGACGCCGTCTGAAGGAAATCGGCCTCTGGTATTATGGGGGGGGCGTCCGCCGACTTGAAGATTCTCCAGCGGGGAAGGTCTGGTCCCAGGTCTCGGATGAGCCGGCGCACTCCAGGGGCTCCGCAGTCGAGGGGGCGCATATGGTGGCGCACGATTTTGGCGATCGTCTTGGTGTCTTCGGTCGAGAACCGCAGATCCTTCATCCTCTTTTTAGAGAGCTCCTCACTAACCGTTTCATGAGAATAGAAATGCCGAGAACCATCCGGATCTATCGAAAGGGTGTGCGGTTTTCCGACGTCGTGAAAGAGAGCGCTCCACCGTAGTATCAGATCGGCTGGGGTTCTCTCTAAAACCCACATCGTATGTTCAAAGACGTCATGGATATGAAATTTATTCTGCTCAAACCCAACTGCGGGGATGAGTTCGGGTATCGTGTATGGCAATGCGCCTATCTGATGAATCGCTTTGATTCCCTCATGGGGAAGTGGAGAGAGAAGGATCTTGTCGAGCTCTGCTTTTATTCGTTCGCGGCTTATTTTCTCCAGGAGGCTGACATGGAGCTCCGCAGCAGTCAGGGTTGATGGATCGATGGACCGTCCTTGCGCGCTTCCAAACCGTATCATTCTCAGGATACGCAAGGGGTCTTCCACAAATCGAGCCTCGGCGTTTTCAACGCCCCTAAGGAGAGAACCCTGAAGATCCCGAACGCCTTGGAAGGGATCCACGATAGTGGAGGTCCTCAGGTCGAATGCGATCGCGTTAATAGTAAAGTCGCGTCCGCACAGATCCGTCACGATATCGCGAGCGGTTTGATGAATGTCTCGGGAGCTGGGAACTCGAAAGGTGGTTACTTCGATATGTATGGCATCAACTAAGACGAGCACGGTTCCGTGTTGAATCCCGGTGTCGATAACACGAAGTCCCTTTGCTTCGCACCTTCGCTTTACCTCCTCCGCGGTAAGGGAGGTCGCGCAGTCGAGGTCTGTCTTTGCAGATTCGTAGAAAGCGTCTCGGACGGTCCCGCCGACGAGGTAGAGCTCTGCCGGAGAGAGTGCTGCCATCAGTGTCTTGATGTGGGGGTGCTCAGCCAGCGCGCAAAGGGCGGCGCTAGCTTCGGTGAGGCTTCGCTGCGGGCTGGAGGAACATGTGCCAAGCTGAGGGGACTTTTCCATGAAGTTTTATATTTAACACTGGAAGCCAGTCGGGCTTCACCGGTTTCGAAAGAAGCTTCATATGCGCTTCTTTCGGAGTTCTCCCACCTTTTTTGCGATTACATCCGGCGCATGCGCAGACGATATTCTCCCAGGTTGTCTTTCCTCCCTGGCTTCGGGGGACGACGTGATCGAGGGTCGCTTCCTTGGTGTTTAACTCGTGGTTGCAATACTGACATCGAAACCCATCTCTGGCCAACACGTTCGCCCTAGAAAGGGGAGGCGAGCGTCGCCCCGCTCTAAAGAACCGCAGGAGTCGAACGACGGCAGGGGCCTTTATAGCCACAGAAACCGACCGAATATGATGGTCGTACTCTTCAACGATCTCAACTTTTCCAAGGAAGAACATGCAGACGGCATTCTGCCAGGAGATCACTCTCAGGGGCTCGTAGGTAGAGCTTAGAAGTAACACTGAGGACATAGTGGTTACGACCTATCCGTGCTCGATATTAATAACCGTTCCTTACTTTAAGTATCGATTCAGGCTATCCAATCCGCAAGTCTATTAACTAGGTCGGACAGTTAGTTCAGATACTTAGGCGGCCTCAAGCGGGTCCGTGAGCGCCTTCCTCTCTATTTGGATGCCAGCTATGAGGCCTTGGATCTCCCGTATGCGCTCAGAGGGAGGTCAATACCGCGACCTATGGTAAAAATTACAGAAGAGGAGGTGGGTTAGCTTGACACCGCACCCCGTAGCATTTACCTTGCCCCCTCTCGCAGCGTAGATGGGCCTGTAGCTCAGCTGGTTAGAGTACACGCCTGATAAGCGTGAGGTCGGTAGTTCGAGTCTACCCAGGCCCACCAAATTTATCCAAAAACCCCAAATAGTTGGGGTGAAAGGGATGGACTTTGGGGAGCACTCTCCATACTATGCTGCCCGGTTAATTCAGCAATCGTGGGCCTGTAGCTCAGTTGGTAGAGCATCAGCCTTGCAAGCTGGGGGTCCAGAGTTCGAATCTCTGCAGGTCCACCACGATTTCCCTTTTTCCCCAACATCTTCCCTAAAATCGGTCGTCTGCTCGGCTCTACACTCGATCTGATGGTCAGCCGCACCTCGTTGCTGGAGTCGTCGACGTTTCCCGATGTGCACGCTGCTATTGAGACGTGACGGACTCTTCTCGGCGAGCTGCACGCATCGAGGCTCGTGATCTCGCGGTGCTTCTTATCGCTGCTCTATTGATTGCCCTGCATACAGCCATGATGCGCGCAAAATTGACCGGGGATGCGGAGATGCTTGTGTCTGTTGCTACTCTGCGTGACCCGGCCCAGTTCGTCATCGTTGCGATGAAGTAGAGGCGTTGGAAGTATGCGATCTCCGAAGGGATAGTTACATCAACGGCGGCTGTTCCGGATGTTGAGAGGAGGACTCGCTGTGTGGTGCAAGCATAGGTCTTGCCATTCTGAGCGATGAGCGCTGTTAAGATACGCGCATAGGTGCTTGCGGGGCCTTGGAGAGAGAGGGTCATGAGGTCTCCCTCAACGATGTCAGTGCTCGGGGATACCGTGAAACTTCTGTTAATCACTCGCGTCTTCGGAGTTGATGTTGGGCGAGGCGTCCGCGTCGGGGTGCGAGTGGGTGTGACCGTTGGTGTGTTCGTGGCTGTTCGAGTCGGTGTCGCTGTTGGTGTGATAGTTGGTGTAGTAGTAGGAGTTGATGTCTTTGTCGCGGTTGGTGTTACTGTTGGGGTCGCTGTATCCGGAGGGAGAACGGGCGGTCCGGGTGTTGGCGTCGCATTTGGATCGGCGATAGTTCCGATGCAATACAAGCGGAGTGCGTTGAGACATGAGGCCGCGGTGCCGGTTTGCACCCAGCCAGTAGTTGTAGTGTTAGTGGTTCCGATCACAGGATTCGTTCCTGAACTTGATGTCCAGTCTGAGCAGAGATTTGGGCCTATAGCTGATCCGGTGTGACTTGTTCCGGTGTAGATCGAGATACCAGGCGCAACTGGAGTCCTATTCTCGTCGTAATTTATCCCGTTTATGAGAGGAGTATTGTTTGTATTCCAGAGGGCCGCGCGGGAGTTGGCGATAATTGATCCGTCCATGTTGTAGATCGGTTGTGATGCAGGGTCTGTGCCCGTCAGGTTAACGGCATCCCACGTGCTGCTTGAAAGTATCGGAAACCACGTTGTGCCAGTGAGTGCGGGCACCGCGTCGGCCAGGTCTTGGCACCTTCTCCGCGCTCCCTCCAAGCCGTCTAGATTTCCTTGGTAGCTCGCTGACGAAACAAATATCTGAAGGGGTTCTGTTGATGTCCATGGGATGCTCCACGTCGGGGTCGCTGTTGGCGTTATTCCCGGTGGTAGAGGGGTGGGAGAGGGTGCTGGAGTTGAAGTGGGTTGCGCGGTAGGGATCGCTGTCGGAGACGGTGTTGGCGTCGGAGCGCACAGCTGTGCGGCGATACGCACAGCCTCTGAAGCGTTTACGATTGAGGCAGATGATACCTTCCCCGCAAGAGAGGCTTGAACCGTACCGGTATTTACGACGGAGCTTCGAAGGAGGGTCATATTTAAGCTTCCGTTACATCGTGCTTGAGCCAGGATGATCACGCCAGTGACCTGGGGCGCGGCCATCGATGTTCCACTGA
Source organism: Bdellovibrionota bacterium (assembly GCA_044237895.1). GTDB lineage: Bacteria > Bdellovibrionota_C > UBA2361 > UBA2361 > OMII01 > OMII01. Next base: position 767 of record JBIIEK010000100.1, on the reverse strand, counting down.
GGTAGACGTAGTTATTGTCTTTGCCGGTGCTCGCGATGCTGTTTCCGGGAGCCGCGATGTGCACAGAGGATTCTCCATAGTTGGAGAAAGTGGATAGTTTTAAGTTCGAGCTGATGGAGGCAACCGAGATCACGTTCGCGCTCGTGTAATTCGCAGGGTAGCTGGGGGATGTATCGTTATTCGCTCCTGAATTGCCGGCCGCTGCGACAAAAAGGATTCCTTCTGCTGACGCATCGGCGATCGCGGCCGCTAGAGCTGTTGAGTATCCAACACCGCCCCAGGAATTGTTTGTAACGACGATGTTACGTCCTGCTCGTTTAAGCGCCGTAGCATAGTTGATCGCCTTGATCGCGTCAGAGGTACTTCCACTTCCGCTGGAGTTCAGAAATTTCGCGGCGATAATTCGGAGGTCCCACGCTACGCCCGCGACTCCGACCGTGTTATTTCCTTTAGCCCCGATAATACCCGCTACATGAGTTCCGTGCCCCTGATCATCCATCGGGTTGCCTGAATTGGTAATAGCGTTGATGCCGTGGATGTCGTCGACGTAGCCATTATTGTCATCGTCGATTCCGTTGTTGGGAGCTTCAAGGGGATTCGTCCATATGTTCTGAGAGAGATCGGGATGGTTATAATTTACGCCGGTATCTATCACGACAGCGATCATAGAATTATTTCCTGCGGTAACGTCCCATGTGTTGGGGAGCTGCATCACAGGAGGCGCCCACTGTAAGCTGTAGAGGGGATCGTTTGGCACCGTTGACGCG
>JBIIEK010000099.1:0-10674 GCA_044237895.1 Bdellovibrionota bacterium | reverse complement strand
TTCCTCGAATTAGATACGTAGTAGATTCAGGACTCGCCCGAATTAGTCGTTACGGTGGTCGACAGCGAACGAAACGCCTCCCGATCGAAAAGATAGCAAAGAGTAGCGCTCAGCAACGTGCTGGTCGGGCTGGGCGGGTCCGTGAGGGGGTGTGTATCCGTCTCTATGACGAACTCGATTTTAACGAACGGGCTGATTTTACGGATGCCGAAATCCTTCGCGCTAATTTGGCCGAAGTTATACTCCGGATGAAGGCGTTTGGGCTCGGTGAGATAGAAAACTTTCCGTTCTTGAACGCCCCGGAAGGGCGAGCGGTTCGAAATGGTTATGCGCTCCTGCATGAGCTCGGTGCTCTTGATCCCCAAAACGGGCTCACTCCGCTCGGAAAAGAATTAGCTCGACTCCCCGTTGATCCGACTATTGGTCGCATCCTCCTCCAATCGCGTAGGGAGCATGCGCTTCCCGAAGCACTCGTAATCGCCGCTGGATTAAGTATTCAAGATCCTCGAGAACGGCCCTTTGAAAAGAGAGAGAAGGCGGAGGCGGCGCATCGGGTATATGTTCATCCAGACTCTGATTTTCTTACCCTGCTCAATATTTGGTACGCCTACCACTCGGAGTCGAGGAACTCAAAGAGTCAGGCACATCTTCGAAGATTCTGTAAGGCGAACTTCCTCTCTTATATGCGCATGCGCGAATGGAGCGACCTCCACTATGAATTGCGAGAGGCGATGGCCGCCAAGCCTCAAGAGTTTCAGCCCGCGTCAGACATTAAGCGTTTCGATGGTCGATACCGAGCGATTCACCGAGCCGTTCTGAGTGGATTTCTAGGACAGGTGGCATTTCGTTCAGACCGAAACACCTATCGTGCTAGTGGGGGGCGAGAGCTCTCCGTCTTTCCCGGATCTGCGCTTAGTGAGAAGTCCGGTCCTAAACAGGGGGAATCTCGTCACGGACGCAGAGAATCGCGAAGCCCTGAAAAGGATCAGTGGATCGTGGCAGGAGAGGTTGTAGAGACCTCTCGGACGTTTGCGCGAATGGCGGCCCGAATTCAGTCGCAGTGGATCGAGGACTTAGGCTCACATCTCTGCAAACGCGTTGTGGAGGATCCTCAATGGACTCCCGCTCGTGGAGAAGTTATCGCCAAAGAGCGGATAACGCTCTACGGCCTTGTGCTCGCATACCGTCGAATTAACTTTAGTCGGTATGACTCGCGGCAAGCGACAGAGATCTTCGTTCGAAACACCCTTGCTGGAGAGTCCTCTCTCTTTGACCTGCCCTTTGTCGAGCGTAATCGAAAGCTGGCAGACAAGGTGGCCATGCAGCTGTCGAGAATGGGGAAGCTAGACAGGGTCGCTCTAGAGGATCGTCTTGTTGAATTCTACGTCGACCGATTGCCGAACATATCGACTGCGAGCGAATTTGAGCGATTCTTAAAGGCGACCTTGGCGAAATCTGCTAGCTGCCTTGATATTACTGAGATGCATCTTACCGGTGGGGAGGGGCTCCCTGAAGATGGCGAGGCTTTTCCGGATACGATTGAGATAGCGGGAACCGCGGTGAATCTTCATTACCGGTACCAGCCCGGAGGGGCGAGGGATGGGGTGACATTGGCTCTTCCTTTGGCGCTCGCTAAACGTATTCCCCCTCGGATGCTCGACGGGGCGATTCCTGGGCTTCGCGAGCAGCAGATCGCTCACCTTATCAGCGCGCTTCCCAAGGAGCACCGCAAGAAAGTGCAGGCGATAGCGGGCGCTTCTCAACTGATAGCGCGGCATCGATTGATACATGATAGGCCACTTCTCGATGCTTTTGTTGAGGTTCTGCGAGAGGAGTATGGCGTCGATATCCCCTCCCATATCATCTCGCTCGAATCGCTACCGGACCATTTGAGACCCCGTGTTGAGCTGGTATCAGATTCTCGTGTGATCTCAAGTGGGCGAGACCTCTCAAGTCTCTTGGCCGAGGTGGCGTCCCATGACACCAAGACGACGGATCTTGCCGCATGGAGCGATGTTCGTAAGAGGTGGGAGAGGGAAGTCGTATTAGCTTGGGATTTTGGAGATCTTCCCGAGCAGATCGAGGTAGCGAAAGTATCTGGTGTGCCAGTCTTTCTCTATCCAGCATTGGTTTGCGAAGGTGATGGTCTCTCTCTTCGTCTGCTAGACACTAAGGAGGAGGCGGTTAGGGAGAGCTTCGTAGGCATTCGAAAACTTGCGCAGCATGCGCTCGCTAAAGAGGTTCACGAGATCAAAAAGCAGAGTAAAGGGGTGGATACATTTAAGAGCCTTCTGACTCTCTACTGCACTCCTGAGCACATGATCGGAGAGATCGTGAGTGCCTCGTTGGCTCGAATGTTCGAGGGCGAGCTTAGCTATCCCCTAAGGCAAGGCGATTTCGAAGAGATGCTTCAGATAGCGCGAACCAGGATGCCGAACCTCGTTGGTTCGATTCTCGGATGGGTAAAGGCAGCCCTCGAACTTAGGCGCACGTTGATAGCTTTGAAGCGACCCTATCCGGGGATGCGACAGGATCTCGATGCGCTCCTTCCGATCAACTTTCCATCGAGTACTCCCTATGAGAGTCTTGCCCACCTCAGCCGTTATTTAAAGGGGATGGTGCTTCGCTGCGAGCGAGCAGATAACGATCCACGGCGTGATCGAGAGAGAGCTCAGCAGCTCGCCCCATTCCTCGAGCTTGTGAAGAAGGATCCCCCCGCGTTGCCCGCTGGTTTTAGGTGGATGATTGAAGAATTTAAGATTTCGCTCTTTGCTCAGGAGTTGGGCACGCAGTATCCGATATCCGCGGCGCGCTTAGAGAAGATAGTGAGAGTGAGCGAACCGCCGACTACCAAGAAGAGTTCATAGTAGTACTAAAAAATATTCAAGCTCTCGTTGACGACGACGCATGCGAGAGGATGCGCCGCCCCAGCGGAGTATCCTATAAAGTGTCGTAATATTGCACCTAGAAGTTGCACATGGTGCTAGTGCTACAAACAAAGCTGCCTTCAAAACAGAAGCAAACCGATTCAAATAGACGTTTAGCCTGATACATCGCTCAAATTAAACCAGCCGAAATAATGCGCGATAAGTTGATTAGCGCAAAAAACCGACTAGTATTGCTGGTCCTCTGAAGCGCCTTTTTTGGGGCGGCATAGAGGAGTTTGTGCTCGTTGCCTCAAAGTGAAATGAGCGGTTGATTATGGGTGCTGTGTATGAAGTTGTTTGGCTCTGCTCTTAAGGTGTTGCTCGTTTTATGGTCCATCTCTGCTTCGATCGCGTTGGCGGTCCCGCAGACGAGGGGAGTTGTTACTGCTGCCAATTACAAGATACTGCTGAAGGATGGATGGCAAGGTTTCGGTCCAACGGTGGGTGCCCGTCCCACGGGAGATGCGGTCTGCGCCGGTGACACAGTTGTAAGCGCGACTGTCGTAGTACCGGGCGTCGGTAATCTTGGGAGCCCTACGAAGGTCTCGCTCAAGTATTCTCAGAATGCCATACATTTTACCTGGTTTAGGCCCGTTGATGAGGGGACGTTCTCCGCATCTACCTCTACGGTTACTGTAAGCGGCAATATCATCCGTTTTAATGGCGTTTTGACCAAGCATCAGCTTGGCGTAGCGCATCATGGAGGCGGGGTGTTCTCGGGAGCCCTAACGGTCGCTTGTCCGGCTGTCGTTGTTCCAACCTTTACGCCCACGAATACGCCAACAAACACCCCAACGAATACTCCGACGCGGACACCGACTGCCACACCCACGTGGACGCCGACCTCGACCTATACTCCGACGCGGACACCGACTGTCACTCCCACCTGGACGCCGACCTCGACCTATACTCCGACGCGGACACCGACCGCTACACCCACGTGGACACCGACCTCCACCTATACTCCCACGAGTACCCCAACGGTGACGCCAAGTGCGACATACACTTGGACGAACACGCCGACGGCTACTCCAACCGCGACGTATACGCCCACAAGGACTCCAACTGTGACTCCGACCTTAACCTACACCCCAACATGGACGCCTACGGGAACGAGCACTCCGACGTATACCCCGACTAGGACGGCTACAAGTACCGCGACGAGTACGCCGACCGCCACTCCTACCTTTACGGCTTCGGCTACCCCGACAGAAGGCCCTACGAGAACGCCAACTGTGACCCCTACACCGGTGATAACAACGATCTCCTCATTCGCGGTCACTCCGGTGGCCGAGTGTGTTGAGGTGTTAACGAACGGAGATATGCTCGCCCACTTCGGGTATCGAAGCGATGAGAAGGGGACCGTTGAGATCCCGTTGGGAGGTCTTAATTTCGTACAGCCTAATCCGCTTGATAGAGGACAACCCACGCTCTTTAAGCCCGGATATTTCGGAAACGTATTCACAGCTACCGTGTCTTCGACAACGGGGGGATCGTGGATGCTCGCCTCTGCTGAGGCGCGAGTTACGGCGAAAACAAATCGTTGTGACGCGAATCTTGTCGTTTGTACGACGACCCCGATACAAGAGATCTTGGGTAGATTAGACCAGCTTTCCAAGGCCCAGGCGGACGTAGTCAAGGCTATCGCTACTGCTATCAAGAGGAGCACGACGTCGAAGAAAACGCAGCAGGCTGCAAGCGACTTGGTTGCCGAGGCGAACGCGTTGTATGTGCAGCAGTGGACGTTGATTTGGAACCGCTTCCCAGGAGAGGTTGTCGTGTGTACACAGGGATGTTCTACGGTTAGCAAGACAACCGAGATCGGATTGCTTCAATCGGGCTCTCGCGAGCTGTTAGCGATTGCGAATCGGGGGCTTCGAATGCTCGGAAAGAGCTCCTCAAGCGCAGCCAAGAAAGCCGTGGTACGACGAAAGGCTGAGGCGACTAAAGATGCCAAGCTCTTTGAGCAACAGTCGGCTAAGCTGCCTCACAGTGAAAGTAAGTGTTGACGTGCTTCAGTGAGAGAAGTGATCGGAACTAGAGCTTGGGGGCGCGCCCAGAGAGGTCCCGGCACTTCTTGGTCCGCGAGGTTGCTCGGTGTTGGTTACGGATTCTTCGCCCTTGGGATGCTTTTGTGCACATGCCGCGGGGTCGCGCAGGAGGTTTCCGCGCGGCTGGGCGGCGACCTTACCTCCGATCTGCCCAACCCATTGGCGGTGCAGGTGGCGGCCCCGAATGTGGTCCAGCTGGGCCGAAGAGAGGCTCAGGGGGAGGGTTTCGCTCCATTCCATCGTATACGCACAAAAGATGAAGGGTTGGGCCCCTCCTTTATCAATTCTTCGTGTGGGGGGTGCCACGTCAACAATGGTCGCGGACCAGCCAAGATCGCTCGTTCGGAAAGTGCTCAGAGTCAAATGGTCGTTAAAGTTCGCGTTCGCGATGATGGATCGTCACCGAGTTTTCGCCGTGATCCTGGTGTCGCAACGCAGGTTTTGGATCATTCCGTAGACGGAGCGCCTACAGCAAAGGTTAAGCTTTCATGGACGTATCGTGAAGGTCGCTACTCCAACGGAGCGAGGTATAAATTACGGAAACCAAAGGTCTCACTTCTATTCGCCAACGGGTCTAAGCGACCCCTCGTTGTGTCGTTAAGGATGTCGCCTCAGATAGTTGGCCCAGGATTACTTGAAGCTGTTCCGTGGGAAACCCTGCTTGAGCTAAGCGTTGCGCCTGATGCTCGTAAAGAGCGGATCTCTGGGCGAATCAATTGGGTGACGGAGGCGCGCACCGGGCGTTTTGCGGTTGGCCGATTCGGCTTTAAGGCCACGCATCCTACGGTAGAGCAGCAATCTGCGGCTGCATTATATAACGATATGCAGATGACGAATCCTATCTTTAATGATCCCGGTGCGGTGCCCGAAGTATCAGAGGAAGAGCTCTTCTCGCTATCTCTCTATCAGAAACTCGGAGGCGTTCCCGCCGCCGTTGATCAAGATGTGCCCGAAGTTAAATCCGGGCAGAGTCTGTTCTATTCCCTTGGATGTGAGGTGTGTCACCGATCCACCTTGGTTACGGGCAACCATCCCGACCCCGAGCTGCGCAATCAAACCATCCATCCCTACACCGATCTGCTTCTACACGACATGGGGGAGGGGCTCTCTGACGGTCTTAGAGAATATAGTGCTACGGGGGGCGAGTGGCGCACTACGCCGTTGTGGGGGCTGCGAATGCTGTCGGACAGGGAAGGGGCTTCTGTCTACCTCCACGACGGCCGGGCACGTACGATCGAAGAGGCTATTCTGTGGCACGGCGGCGAGGCCGCTCGTGCGCAGAGGCGATTTCTCGAATTAAAGAGGAGCGAGCGAGAGGCGTTACTTCGATTTCTTCGCTCATTGTAAAGGGGCCGAGGCCCCCCCACGTTACTATCTCTAGTCGATTGAGATACTGGCGAAGAATCGCTCCCCGATAGCTTCTAGCCGGTTGTCGGTAAAGGTAACGCCCGCGAAAATGGTGTCCTCTGGTGTGGCTATCAACCACTGCATAACGATCTCGCCGGTGTCTTTGATTCGGATACGTTGTAGCACACCGGGGAATTCGTCGTATGGTCTCGGCTCAACAGAGATGAGTTCGATGTCTCTATTTGCTTTGAGCTCTTTTCTCAGATCCTCAGCAAGTTTTTCGGATGAGGAGACCTCAAGAGTTTGTCCCAAAGTAAGGGAGAGATCGAACTGGATTTCAAGACCCGAATAGGAATGATCGAGGGAGAGGGCTATCGTTTCTCCCTCGCCGTCATCTTCATCCGCGTCTTCGACCCAAGGCTCGTTTGGGAATTCTGCGCGGAGGCTGGTTTCAGGGATGCTGTAGCTATCCCATGACTGTGTCAGGATGTTTTCAAGATCAAGGGACATGAGGCCTCGTAGTTTGATGTTGCCGAAGTAGGATTTAGAATTAGGCCTAAAATGGCATGAAAAAGTGCTGTCGAAAAGGTGTTTGGGGGTGTTTAGGCGGAAAGCCGTTCTTCGCTAGGTAAGGAACGTTCGATCCAGTACGATGAAGCAAGTGGTTTAGGTGGCTAAGGAGTTTTCGGTGTCGTTTCTGGATATTCAATCTGATCCCATTCGTGCCGTTTCATGTTCCCCTCGATACGAAAGAACGCGAGTGCTCATCGAAGAGCTTGATCGAATTATCGTAAGCGCCAATCTCGGCTACGTTGGGGGAATGGATGTTTTGGCTGCGCGAGATCTTTCGTTTTGTATCCACTTTCGACAAGCGGATCGTCCCGATGGAAGTCCCTACATCGATCATCCGCTTCACGTAACGCTCGTTTGCGCTCAGGAGTATTGTTTGACGAACGGAGATGCCCTGAAAGCCGCGCTGCTACACGCCGCGGTCGAGCACCAGCCGGATACTACAATCAAGTTCCTCGGCGGAGCAGTTTCGGGAGGAGATAATTTGCAAGATGAGGCTCTTCGTCTTATCGGCGAAAGATTTGGAAATCGTGTCAGTCAGATGGTCGCTCATCTGACAAATCCTGATTATCGGGAGATGGCGCTCCAAGCTCAGCTGTGTGGAGATCCCCGCGGGGAGTCTGAGTTGAAGCGATTGTTTTATAAGGAGCACTTCCTCGATATCCTTGAGCGCGATCCGGAGGCATTCTTGATTAAGCTGGCGGACTTCTCTCAAAACGCTTTCGAGCTCGGGCGATTGCCGGAGGGTGATAAGCTCAACAGCTTGAGAGCGAAGTACGCCCCCGTTATCCTAGCGCTCGTTGAAAAGCTTAAAGAGGTTCCGGTTCAGGGACATCTGCTAAGCCCATGGAGAGACGACCTACGCGCCAAGTTGTTGTGGGTGTATGCGAGGGATTACGCCCGTTGACCTTAAAGCCAAGGGGCTTTCTTCTTGGTAGAGCGTTCTCTATCTCTCCCTGCAGGGGGGGGGAAGAGGAGGTGGGTGCCGATACTTCGGCTCGGCTCCGGCGAGACACGCCTCCGGCCCTCTCGGTGCGAGCGTGGGGGCTTTACACGAGGCGTGGGCGGCGCGCTCACCAGATAAACAAAAAGCGCGAGCAGTAGGCATGTGGCCTATCCACTCGCGCTTCTGACGGATACCAGAGAGCCTTTTAGTACTCTTTATCGATCTCGTCGTCAGAAACCTTCTCGCCGTTGATAGCGCGGCGGAGAAGTTGACTTGGTTTGAACTTAACTACGCGACGAGCGCGGAGGATGATCGTCTCACGGGTCTGAGGATTACGTCCTCGACGAGCCGGCTTAGACTTAACCTCGTAGCATCCGAAGCCAGAAAGCATAACCTTAGCCTCTTTATCGAGAGCCTCTTTGATGAGCTCGACATAGTCCTCAACGATAGTTGCGGCCTTCTGCTTATCGATATCGATAGCAGCGTAGATAGCGTCAGCAAGGTCAGCTTTAGTTAAACAGTAACGTGCATTGCCCATACAGGAAGATCCCCCAATGAAGGTATCGATCGAAAATCAATTAACGTACTACCTAAGCAATGACAAGTGGTTACACGCAACTAGCGAGAATCTCGTCATTTGGGGGCCCCTCACCGACCCTAGTCATGTAAGGTAACTACCTGTTCTCGCAGTGTTTCGTCTCTCAAGCGTAAAAGCTTGAAAACAGAACACCGCTATGAAATAGCAGCGTGAACCTCCCAGAAAAGGTAGCGAACGACCCATCAACATCAGATAGCGTCCGTAAGATAAGACGCTTCTAATGGTCGGAAAGGATTCGACAAAGTTGTTTATTTCGCCCGGTTGCCCCTTGAGCCAAGGTGCTCACGACCGTCTCTGGAGGGACTTTCAGACCCACGGAAGAGCCCGTGCTATTCTCCGACCTCGGGCAGCGGACTGAATAAGCTCTCGAGATCAGCTTTCGCTAACTTAAGTGTGGAGAGGCCGTTCTCGTTGACGAGGGCATCGACGAGTTTCGATTTCTTCTCCTTGAGAGCCATGATCTTCTGTTCAACGGAATCCTCTGTGACGAGGCGATACACCGATACGGTTTTGTTCTGACCGATTCGATGCGCGCGATCAACGGCTTGACTCTCAACTGCTGGATTCCACCACGGATCGTAGATGATGACGGTATCGGCAGCCATGAGGTTAAGACCAGATCCTCCGGCCTTCAAGCTGATCAGGAAGAGGCGAACGGACTCATCTGCCGTGAATTGGTCGATCAGCTCCTGACGATTGCGCGTCGCGCCATCTAGGTAGAGATGGTTCACCTGAATCTCCTCGAGCCACGAACGGATAATGCCAAGCATTCCGCGGAACTGGCTAAACAGGAGGATTTTACGACCACTTTCGAGTGCCTCGACCACGAGGTCTTTCAACAGGTTGAACTTTCCTGACTCATACCCTTCAAGGTCCTCAAAAGCCTCGATCGAGTTTGGATGGTTGCACACCTGCCTGAGTCGAAGGAGGGCGGCAAGGATTGAAACACTCGCCCCTTGAATACCCTTTTTCTTGATAGCATCGAAGACCTTTGGGCGCACTTCGTTCAAGATCTGCGCGTACATCTGTCGTTGGCTTGGCGCCATATCTACGTGCAATACGGATTCGATCTTTGGTGGGAGCTCCTTCTCTACGTCTGCCTTAAGTCGGCGGAGGATGAATGGGCGAGTTTTGGCGTTCAGAAGCTGCGCGACGTGAACTGAAGTTCCCCCTTCTAGAATCGGACGTTCGATGTTTGCCCGGAAGAACTCGTACGACCCCAGGTATCCTGGCATCAGGAAGTCCATGATCGACCAGAGCTCCATCGGGCGATTCTCCGTTGGGGTACCGGTGAGCGCGAGACGGTGCCGTGCGCGGATTGATTTGGCTGCTTTCGTTGTCGCGGCTTGCGGATTCTTAATGTTCTGCGCCTCGTCCAGTACGATGTGCGAGAACTCGTATCGCTCAAGGTCGTATCGATCGACACGAAGGAGTGCGTACGAGGTGAGCACGATGTCAGCATCCTGTACCTGGTCGAAGAGCGCTTTGCGTCCAGGTCCGTGCAGCATCACCACCTTCATCTCGGGGGTGAATTTCTTGATCTCATAATTCCAGTTCGTAATTACCGACGTTGGCGCTACGATGAGAACCGGCTTCTTCACCTTCTTTTTACCTCGCTTATCACGTAGGTGTTGGAAGAAGGCGAGGGTCTGAACGGTCTTTCCGAGACCCATCTCATCGGCGAGGATTCCGCCGAGCTCAAACTCATGCAGGAAATTGAGCCAGCTGACGCCGTCCTCTTGATAGTGTCGTAGTTTGCCGTGGAATCCCTTCGTGGTGGGGACTGGCTTTATCTCGGAGAACGATGAGAGCTTCGCGTTGAGCGCGGCTAATTTGCGGTCCAGAGAAACAGAGAATCCGGCATCGTTGATCCTCCCGAGGCTGATAGCCTGAGCAAGGGAGAGCCTTGTTTTAATCGTATTGCTGACACGACAGTTAGGGTCGACCATGCCCAAGATCGTGCGGAGCTGGGCGAGGTTTCCTCCAGGGATGCGTGCATAGGCGCCACTGTCCAGGCGCGTCCATCGGTCGTTGTCGCCTCGGGCGTTTTTGAACACGGCGGAGAGGGGAAGATTGGCGTTGTTTTGAATAACGGAGACGTGGCAATCGAACCAATCGATGCTGCCGCTCTTTTTGTCAGACGCTTGCATCTCCTCAAGATCGTCCAGCTCTTTCTTGGCGGACGCCCCTGAGAGAGCGACTGAGATTCTGAGGTCGGCAAATCGAATTCCCTTC
>JBIIEK010000006.1:0-36905 GCA_044237895.1 Bdellovibrionota bacterium | reverse complement strand
CTTTAGCAGCCTGCCGCAATGACCCGAAGAACTTCTCCTTAGCGAAAGGAGGCATCTGCCCCATCGGAAAATCCCGGAAAAACAGGCGTAAAACACCAGATTTCTTCTCTTCGTACCGAACAAACTTAGGACCCGCAATCGGATTCGCTCGAATGGTGGATATAAACCCTACAAGGCCAGAGGGAGCTCCAAGAGTCTCCGCGGACTTCGCCGGCACATTGCCGCGCACAGGGGAATCGCTCTGCGCAGCCGCTCCTCCTCCCAACGTATTCATGAAGGCAGAGAATCTGGCCTTAGCCTCATCAGAGGGAGCGAGGTTAAGAGCCGTTGCTCCATACTCCTTGGCTTTCGTCAGATCTCCACTCTGAGCATAGGTAATTGAGAGATACGCCATCGCCGGAAAATTCTTCGGATCGGCTTTGAGAACTCCATTCAGCTCCTTTATCGACTTATCGTATTGGCCAAGGAAGGTGAGAGTGCTCGCGTAACGAGCTCGTGCGCCGAGATTGTCAGGCTCTAACTTCAAATACCGCTCGTAAAAATCCTGGGCTTTCGTAAATGCGCGCTGATCAAAGGAGACGTCCGCCATCATCACCAATGCCCCAGGATCGTTTGGTGAGATCGCCAAGATCTTCCCCAACACATCGATCGCCTCAAACACAAGAGCAGGTGGAGCTGACGGGTTGTTGCGCAACTTATCTCCTAATATGCCCGCAAACATCTTGAGCTTCTCCATGTTTTGAGGATCCTTCTCGACCTCCGAACGCAGCGCATCGATCTGAGGATCGTGGATATCGGCCTGAGCCGGCGCTTCAGAGTGCTGCGTAGCGAGCGCTACTTGCTGCGGAGGTTGAAGGTACCGCTGGAGACCATACACGACTAAGAAAAGGGCAGCCGCCGCCGTCCCCATAGTCAGGAGAAAAGAGCGATTCATTCCGGCTATTTTCGTCCCACATTGAGAACAAAATCGCATCGATTCATTAACCGAGAACCCGCACTTTCGACACGCCGTTATATTCAAACTCATCTGTATTCTCCAGGTGTTAGCCTTCGTGATGTTCTCCTATTCCTTACGAAAGATCCAGGGCCGCATCCGGACGGACAATGCGTGCATCAGCTAGTAAGTAGGAGCAGGGATCCGTGTAGAGCGAGCCCCTGTCCACAATGTAGTAATTGGCGCGCAGGAAGCGTGCTCTGGCCAAGACCATAGCGGAGGCACCAGGCGGAGGAGAGCTTGGGTTCCGAAAGGATTGACGGGCTTTATAACCAATTGAAGCACCTGAAATCTCATGATATTTAGGACTTGGCCAGGTTTTTCAAGGATTGATGTGAGTACAGCTACCAACCCATGCTCCATTCGCACCCCAAGAAACCGGGCGCCTCGCAGCCTCTCTCTCGTAATCCCTTGCTATAATGAGGAAGAGGTACTGCCAGAGCTTCGACGTCGGCTTCAAGAACTCGTAGCCCAATACTCGTTCCCGATAGAGGTGGTACTGATCGACGATGGCAGTCGCGACAACACATGGCCACTCATCTGCAAATACTCTCAAGAAGATACATTTGTAAAAGCAGTTCGCTTGGCTCGTAACTTTGGCCACCAAACCGCTATCACCTGCGGACTCGACCAAACTCGGGGCGAAGTTGTAGTGATTCTTGACGCCGACCTTCAAGATCCTCCCGAACTCATCCCAGAAATGATTGAGGCATGGAAGGACGGCTACGATGTTGTCTACGGCCAGCGTAGGAAACGTGCCGGCGAATCAGTTTCGAAAAAGTTTTTTGCATTCGCTTTCTACCGGATCTTTGAGAAGGTCGCGGGCCTCACAGTACCGCGTGATACCGGTGACTTCCGCTTGATGGATCGTCGCGCGGTCGACGCCCTTCAATCCCTTCGCGAACGCCACCGCTTCGTTCGAGGAATGGTTTCGTGGATCGGTTATCACCAGAGAGCGATTCAGTACGACCGCCCCGAGCGCTTTGCCGGAGTAACAAAATACCCTTTCCGTAAGTCACTCTTCCTCGCTATTGACGCTATTACCTCATTCACGTACGCGCCCCTGCGAATAGCCTCGTATCTTGGGCTTGCCACGTCGATGTTCGCGTTCCTCTATATCGGCGTCGTCATCATCCTGAAGATTTGCGGCATCAGCTTCCCTGGATACACCTCTATCATGGCGGCGATACTGCTACTCGGAGGAGTACAACTCTCAGTACTTGGAATCCTTGGTGAGTACATCGGTCGTATTTTCGAACAGGGTCAACAACGCCCCCTCTATCTTGTCGACCAAGTACAGGGAGAACCGCTCGACGCATCCGTACAGATGTCCCGTCAGGCAAAAATATAATTTTCAGAGCATGCATATGACGAAGACAAAAGTTGCGATTGTAGGTGGTGGATTCACAGGGCTATCGGCTGCATTAGATCTCTGTCGTGCAGGGTGCGACGTAACGATCTTTGAGCAGGACTCAGACATCGGCGGCCTTGCCGGAACATTTGAACTCTCTCCCGGGACGCGAGTAGAGAAATTCTATCACCACTGGTTCACCAACGATGTAGATATACTTAACTTGATCGACGAGCTTGGTCTCGGTCACATGAAGCGATACGTCGCCTCAAACACGGGCCTCTACTACACCAATTCGATCTTTAGGCTCGCGAGTCCTTTTGACCTTCTGAAATTTCATCCCATTCCCCTCATCGATAGAATAAGAACCGGATTCATGGCTCTCTTTGCTCGTCGGGTAAACGACTGGAAGCCCCTCGAGACGATCTCGGCTCAGGATTGGCTTATCAAGTACGGCGGAAAAAAGGCTTTTGAGGTCATCTGGCGCCCTCTCATGCTTGGAAAATTTGGCGTCGAAGCTGCCAACGTATCCGCAGTGTGGATCTGGAACAAACTAAAGCTTCGCGGATCGAGTCGCAACTCAAAGGGTGGCGAGAGTCTTGTATACTTCGGAGGCGGATTCGGCGCCCTCACAGATGGAATACGTGCGGCCCTTCAGCGCGAGGGAGTAACGATTAAAACCTCAACTGGAGTAAAGCAGATCGTCGTGGAAAATGGTCGCGCGGTTGGCGTCGACACCTCTGCCGGACGCTTCGCCGCGGATGTTGTCTTCGCAACGGTTCCGCTTCCGCACTTCGTTGAAATGACTCCTGCCCTTCCAGCAGAGTATGCGCGCAAGTGTGGGCAGATCCGATTCCTTGGGAATAGCTGCCTTGTCCTTCGGCTCAACAGATCTCTCTCAAGCACGTATTGGCTCAACGTAGCGGATCCAAGTTTCCCGTTCGTTGGAATAATCGAGCACACGAACCTTGACCCCAAGGAGAACTACAACGGAGAGCATATCGTATACCTCTCTAAGTACCTCCCCACGAGCGAGCCCCTCTTCTCTCTGAACAACGACGACTACTATGCGTACTGCGAACCGTTTATCAAGCGCATCTTCCCAGAGTTTGATCGATCGTGGGTCAACTCGTACCATGTATGGAAGGCTCATTTCAGCCAACCGGTCATCACTGAACGATACTCCCAGCTCATTCCAGACACAAAGACTCCGATCGAGTCGCTCTGGCTGGGCACAATGGCACAAATATACCCGGAAGACAGAGGCACAAACTACGCAGTTCGGTACGGTCGTCGCATAGCGCAGGACATTATCCGGACCTTAGCGGAAACGCCGTCCGCTAAGGATGCCGCAGCGTGAAGCACTTCTGACGGGTAGTGAAGATAAATGAGCAGTACGAGTTGTTGTAGATACAACAACAATTTTTGGAGTCGGATATGAGCAAGAGAGAGACAGCACACGAAGAGACGGGAGCACTTGCGCGCTCCGCGGGAACTTCACCAGTGGCATCCTACTTCACTCCGCACCAATGGTGCATATACGGGGTCATCATCGCGGTAGGTCTCTTATTGAGATGGCTGTTGCTCGATATGCGGCCATATCATCATGACGAGTCTCTCCACGGCATGTACGGACGCTATTTCTACGATTTCCCGGAGAACAATTACTATAAGTATGACCCGATGCTCCACGGGCCGATGCTCTACAACTCGATGCGATTCATCTACGCGATGTTTGGCGACTCTCTTTGGGCAGCCCGGACTCCTGTATGCCTCATGGGATCGCTATTCATGTTTGTTCCGCTTCTGTACAGAAAATTTTTCACGCAATCAGCCGCACTCATCCTCACAGCAGCGATCGCTTTCTCTCCGACCCTCGTCTATTGGTCTCGATTTCTGCGTGAGGACTATTGGGTAGTTTCAGGCATGCTGTTTGTGCTCTACGGATTCACAGTGAGCAGCAACTCCTGGCGCGCGTTCTTTGTGCTTTTTGGAATTACGATACAGTGGTGCACAAAGGAGAGCGCTATTGTCTCTATCGCGGTCCTGATTGGATACCTCGTCTTCGAAGCAGGCTTTAAGCTCCTCGTTCTGAAGGAGAGGGACACTATTGCCGGTCGCATTCTTAAATACATCGGCACGTATGCTTGGGAGACCGCGTGGGCGGTCGTCGTGTGCGCACTCATCTATGCTTGGTTCTACGGCGCCGGCTTCCGTTATCCACAAGGTATCATCGACGGCCTTGGAGGAAAGGGGTACGACTACTGGTCGAAGCATCACGCCATGGAGCGCATTAAGGGACCTTTCAACTTCCATATATACGTCATGGGCTGGTACGAGTTCCCAATCTTTATCGCTTTCATCACACACCTCGTACTCTTCTATCGTCGCACAACAACTGAGATTCGATACTTCGCTATGGTAGTTCTCACAAGCATTGTGCTTGCGTGCTTCTATACGGATGAGTCGCAAATTCTCGAAAACCCTGTCTGGAAGCCTTTTAAGCTTAAAGACAACCTCGATATCATCGGGCTGTTTGTCCTGCTCTTCCACGCGCCACTCGTGACGATACACCACCTCCTCAAGCGAGAATCGGTACTCGCCGCAGCGGGATACTTCTTCACGGCGATGTTCTTCGTATACAGCTACCTCGGAGAGAAGGTTCCGTGGCTTTCAATGTATCCGGTCATCTTCGCGTTACCGTACCTCACGCTTTTTTTCCAGGACTACTTCAAGAAGTATCCGGTGGATTACAGGAGCTACCCGGTCAAGAATGTATTCCTATGGGTCGGAATAGTGTTTATGACACTGGGAGCCATCTTCCTTCTTGAAAGGAAGCCAGCCGATCCAAAAACGAATGAAGACTATGTCATCGTGGGCTTCGGTGTTCTTATGGCCGGCATTGCTCTCCTTGACGTATTCGGCAGATATCTCGGACGATGCAACATTGGACGATGGATGGTAGCCTTCGCCGCACTCTTCAGCATTAGAGCAGCAATTCAGACAAACTATCTCTACGGTGGAAAAGAGACCGAGTACCTTAGTCAGGTTCACTCGACCTATGATGTCGCAGAGATGGCCAAACAGATCGTCGA
This sequence comes from Bdellovibrionota bacterium, assembly GCA_044237895.1. GTDB lineage: Bacteria > Bdellovibrionota_C > UBA2361 > UBA2361 > OMII01 > OMII01. Next base: position 31,465 of record JBIIEK010000006.1, on the reverse strand, counting down.
TGAGACGTTGAATCAACGTAACGGATACAAGCCGCTCGTATTCGTAACTGGAGAGGCTACCTGGCCACTTGCTTGGTACTTTAGACACCTCAAAGAAGAATACAAGTTCCAGAAGAAGCCTGAGGAGACCTCGAAATTCACCTACCTCTTTATCGATTGGAAGGACAAGCGAGATCCTGGAGAGATCCCTGAAGGATACACTGAGCGGAAGATGAATCTCCGCGGTTGGTGGGTACCGGACTTTCGGCAGATCACTCTGAAGAAGTTCTTACGCTATTCTATCAACCACTATCCGTGGAACACGTCGGGCTTCACGTATACAACATTGCTCATGGCGAAGGATACGAACCGTTTTAAGAATTAACTATCTCCACGCGTTCAGAACACGAGCTTACGATATCGCGGATGCTCGGTCTCATCGGTTTGTAACGCGGGAGCGCTCCGGTTGACGAGGCGCATACTTAGCATAGAGGCGGACCAGCGCGCGGTGAGCCTTTTCATACCCCTCGGTTTTAATGTCGAATCCTTCTATCTCGCCCAGCGGGTCTCCTAAGTAGGCATGCATCTCATCATCCCACCGCGCCGAATGATACCCCAGGCGCTTCAGAAACCTCTCCAAGGGGCCTCGATCTACGGCCGCGACTATCGCATCGGCCGCGTTACGGTAATTTTCATTCGTGAAGTAGAGCGCGTGTGCGATCTCATGCCGAAGGGTCGAAGAGCCCTCCGCAGCCGAGGTAGCAATGACATAAAACGGTTCCCGCACCTCTCTAAGAGGTGCAAACAGCGCCTCCTCGCAGGTCGACAGAGCCCCAAAGGAACCCTCAAGAAACGGCTTCAATACACCACCGGGAAGGTTAAACCCTGCCCAATCAAAATAGTAAGAGAACTCGCCGTGCTCATGAACAGACCGATACCATGCCTTATACTCATCCAGCGAGAACACCTCTCCTCGAAAGCGGGGAGATTCGAAAAATTCTTGCGGTCGTAAAAATGTCTTGGCCATCAGACACTGATTCGGAAAAGAGATGAAGTAGATCCCTCCCCCGAGGTTCTGCGTAGGACACATCTGGCGTATCTCCGAGACCGTTAGGTCGTCTACCTGCGCATCAAAGAACGCGGATAGCATTTCGTATCCCCTCCCCCCTGTAAGAGTGGCATGAGAGATATTATAAAACTCGGCAACGGCCAGAGCTTCAATCATCAGGGTCATCGAAGGCGCGGGGTCCCGCTCGGACCTCTCGCTCGGCGCAGCAGTTTGAAAGATCTCAGTAAGCATCTGAGCCGCCTTCACATGCACGTCCTTAAACACGACGGCTGCCGTCTCACAGGTGCGACCTTTAGGGATGGCGATAAGATCGACCCGAGCCGAGGAATGAGAGATCGCAATAATATCAAAATGCCGGGCCGTTACCTGTGATCTGGAGGCGTAGAGAGACTGCAATGATAGATTGTTGTTTTCTGGTGATGCTACAGCACGGGGCATAGAGGTTCTCAGTACCCGAAGCCTCGCGGAAAGACAACAAAGGGTACCGGCCAGGGAATAAGGGGAGATAGGGCCCTGATACTACGCCTCTTTTAAATCCCTACCACCAATGGAGGAGCTTGAAAAAGGCTCCCTACATCGACATCTGAGGAACCTGATAGAGCGCGTACTGCTCCGCCCGTGCTGCGGGGATGAAGCACGAGAAGTCGAGATTCTCAACTCCCGAATAGTTCTTCCGCTCCAGAGTTCCAACGACTACGTAACTAATTTGCTCTCGGACAGCTATCTCCTTGCGCTTCTCGCAGCTAACCTCACGGTAAATCTCGTCCGTTATCTTTTGACGCCGCGAAACCTCCGCGTATTCCTTGGTCAGAAGATTGATGTGATTCGCCCAACCGAGATATGAGGGTTGCGCCGAAAGAGTTGATACAAAACACGTATAGCTGTAGGGGCGCCCCTGCGCCTCTAAAACTCGGCCGCGCGGAAGAACTCGCAACGCGCGAATGATCTCAGCCGCGCCAGGATGCCACCGATTAGCGGAGCCCAGCCCCTCCTGCACACCGCCCGGCTGGTTCTCGGCGCCATTCATGCGCATCGGGCCGGTGTGAAGATAAAACCGAGACGAAGCGCCTACCAATCCTATGCAGATAAGACCACCAACCATGGCGGGAAAGAACGGGCCAACGGAAACAAGCTGGCGAGAGAACTTAGCGAACGCGCGGTGCATAACGCTCACCGCGCCGAGACCGAGAAGCCCCCACGCAGTTGTGTATAACTTAAAGATCGTATTCATGCGCTCTATCTCTGGTCCGTACGAGTCATTCACGAAAACGATCTCTGGCGTGAGAATCAAAACAACGCCCGCTACAAGAATCGCGCTTTCAAAGACATCAGCCCATTGGTTCCTCGAGCCCTCCTCCTTGTCGCCAAGCATACGAACCACTTGAAAACCGAGGATCGTGTAGAGATAGAGCGCCGCCTTGTCGTAGAGCACCGCAAGGCCTAGAAACGCGACCATCACCACCGATTGAAAGGAGAACTTGAGGAGCAGGATAGAGCCGAGAGTAATAAAGAAAAGCTGGAATCCCCAATGAACGAAGAGCTCCGCCGTAGTCGTTACCGGGATGGGCGAACGAACCATGTCGATCTTCATCCCCTCTGGCACGATGTGCTGGCTAGAAAGTTTTAAAGCGACAAATAAAAGAGACCAAAAGACTACCCAGTGAAGTGGCGGGGGGCGCTTTTTCAATATCTGCCCGATGGGTGGAAGAAAGTTCGTCCTAAAAGGAAAGGACCAAACGGAGAATCCGATGCCGACGGTTAACAGGATCCCAACACCAACCAGGTTCGATGCCGCATATGACTGCAGCGCTGCTACTAAGGAGGCGATAAGAACAACCACCGCGACCACAGCTCTCACGATGTCGAAAAAGCCCTTCCCCTGAAATCCAGGAAGGGTAACCGAGATACCTGACGATGAGAGAAGGTATCCAGCGAACACGCCAACGGCCGCAACGGTCCCCATCCACATCGGCACTTCCCATGCATTACTGGCCATAAGGAAGAGAGTGGCTGCGATAACAAACATCGCTCCTTGAACGAGGCGAGTCTGAAGCTCCATCGTACTAGAAAGAATACGATAGAGAATGAGGATGAAGAACGGAAACGCTCCGAGATTCAGAAAGTGCGGGTGAGCGTCGCCTAACACGAATGACCATGCAGGGAATTCATCAATAGCCCCCTGAAGAACGCGCGAAGGGCCCCACCACCCGTTATCGGCCTCCCAGCCCATCCCCTTTTCGGCACGCTTCCAGCTCAAAACGCCGGCGACGTTACTTCCGAATGGAACGAGTATTCCTGAGAAGAAAGCAAGGAGCGGTGAGCCACGCACCACTACCCTAACGAGCTGGAACACGACGGCTGCATAGAACGATATCGCAAATGAGATTGCGATATGATACGCCTGCCAAACCTCTACGCCGAGGACATTGCTCAATAGATTGCCGAAACGATACCAATATACGTAGTAGTTCAGTTTGATCCCGTCCATCCAAGGCTCAAGGGGTTGAACCGGCGAGTAGATGGACGATGAAAGGATGGCGTAGTCTCGCAATCGCTCGCCCAGGTCAACGAAATCTGGCCAGAGCATGCAGAGCCCAAAGGCGAGTGAGAACACCGCTCCGAAAAACACCACTGGATAGAACTCGCTCTTCTCAATCGTCTTCTTTCGTTTGCCGAAAACCTTGAGCGCAAAACCTACGACAAGCGCTAGACAGAGAGCGTATATGCCGATCGACTGCATTCCATTCGGTATCGTGTACCCGCACTTGAGAAGGCCATACCCGATCAAGAATCGTACGGTAGGGACAAGAAGGAGCGTGGCAAAAACGAACTCAAAAAGAGGAGCGGCTACGTAGACTCCAATGAATGCCAGGAAAGCGATCAGGAGAAGAAATATCATGACGGTCGTTCACTCTTATAGTTTTTATTATATTTAGAAAAATAGGTTACATAGAGCGAGGTTCCACCGAATGTTGCTACCTTCGTAAACAACTCGGGATGCTCATCGAACTTTTCGCTCTGAAAGGGTCGGTTATTAGCTCGCTCTATGTTGCCGACGACAACAAAATCTATTTTGTATTCCACCAAGAGGTTCTTTGTCAGGTCCAGGTCATCACTGGAGTAGATAGCTCGAATCGCTTTCTTTCTCTCCGTAAGGGCCTCCGAAGACAATCCACGCTGCCGAGTATGGTGCTCCCATCCCAAGATGGTTGGAAGCCCGGTGTACATCGAGATGCGAGTAAACTCACGGTACGGATCGCCATGAGCCTCAAGAACGGTAGCCATTCCCTTCACGTTCTCATTAAGCCAGGCAACGATCTGCGCGTCCTCTTTAGTCTGCGGCAGATCTGGAAGGAATGCGGTACCATCAAGGGTGTAATGACGGACCGGAACGCGCTTCAAAATAACGGTCGCGAATACGTTGCACGCTGTACCAATCAAGTGAAGCGAGACAAATACTATAACGAAAGCCTTAAAGGTTTTTTTGAGCTTTTTGGAATCGGATTTCGATATGGCGCTGCCGACGAAAAAGAGGATCAGCATCGTCGAGATCCCGCTCAACATCCACACCGCCATCCATCCCTTGAAGAGGGTATTCATTCGGTCGATGAGATAGAAGAGCTCAGTAACAATGACAAGATAGGCAGGGACCGCAACAGTAACCGCAGTTAATCGACGCTCAGCGGACTCCCCGTGAGACCAAAGAACGAAGTATGCGGCGCCAACTATCAGGGTACAGTAGGCAATCATAGCCCAAGGTTGGTTTCCGATATCTCGAGCGAAGCTCATAATCGGAGCGCCCAAGACAACTGCCATGACACAAACGGCGCCAATAACACCGAGTGCGCTTTCGATTTTGAGCAGCTTTACCTTTTTTCCGCCCAAGAAGAGTAGCCCAGCCGTCGTGCCTAGCATCCAGTATCCCAGCACTCTCACGTACATGTGGAAGGAATTAAACTCAGGATCAACGACCCATCCCCATCCCGCCGCCTGCTTCAGATTTACCCCGCGCTGGTAGAGCCAAGCGATAAGCCCTGCGCTCATTCCCACAAAGAGGAGATCCCACACAAGAGCTATGGCTCTGGTAAAGAGGGTCACGAGAACTACCTCACCAATGTTGTCCGTCCCGTCCTGGTTCTTGGGAGGTTCCCAAAAAGGCTTAATTGATGCCAGTACAACGAGGAGGCCAACGACACCTCCGAAGGAGATAAAGTCCCAGGTATTAATGCCAAAGAGACTGCCGAGCATCGCGCCAAGCAAACATCGCAACGCGATCCCATGTCCGGTGAATCTGTCGTTACTGCCTACGAACAGCACAGCTGCGAGAGCAGTTACTGTAACGGTGAACGGAATCGCAATCACATGGGCATGCAGGTCGGCAAAGAGCAATGACCATGACGTGTACTCAAAGAAACACGGAGGGGTGAACACTCGCGTTGACGCCCAATACGTATCGAAGGTAATGGGCTTCCCCTCAAAGAGGATTAATCTCAGAAGTTCGGGGTCACTCGCGAGGACCAGCAGCGATGCCGCGCTTGTCGCAAACCAAACTCGCTTCGTAACGAGTAAAAAAAGCCCGTACAGTGATGCGCCGATGAAGCCCGCTAAAGTCGCTATGGCTAGGTTGTAGCCGACGCTCACCGAGATCCCGGTGAGCTTTAAGAGCGCAGCCACATAATAAATGCCTACATAGTAGTAACTCATCGGACTTCCTGCCGCCCACGGATCTTGTGGCGGAAGTTCGTGATTACGCACGAAGAATCCGAGGAAGGTAAGGTCCATCGGTTTCTCTCCCCAGAATATCTCTGGGTTCATAAATCTTATAATAAGGTAAAAAAGCGAGAGTCCGATAAAAACACCCTCAACCGATCGACCGTAACGAGTTAGAAGCTCACGAAGCTCGGAGACCGATAAAAGGCCGGCTCGATAACCCCAAACGCCGCTCATAAGGATAAGAGCAAAGACGGTTTTGATGAGAAGCCCTCCCTCCATCGAGAGACCACATACGGAGAGCACCCAACAAGTGGCGGCAAAAAGGAATAAGCCCGTCACCTTTGAGAGCGAGTATCCTCGGTCAGGAGCGTTAGGAGCCATCCACGCCAGGAAAGGTAAGGCGGAGAATGCGAGCAGCTCTAAAACAAGAAGCCACACTATGAGATCAAAAAGGCCGAGTAATTGCACGCGAATCGTCTTCTAAATAAGACACTGTATAGACTAGAGTTTTCTACCGAAGGATCGACAGTGGCGCCATCCCCTTTCCCGTGCGCACTAGAATGGACGCCTATTCAAACCGCCCCTTCATACAGCCGACAGGGAAAGGATGTTCGTGGCAGAAAAAAACGGCATCCCTAGGCCGTGGACTCCAAATCGAACACAGCAGTCATCCAAAACGGCGTTCCGATATGAAGACGTGTCCACATAACTCATTAACATCATTTGTTATATTAACGCACACCACGTCATTACAAACTATTTTGGCCTTCCGTAGAGATTTCCGTCACCTCCTCTAAAGGTATCTCGTAGAGAGGTCGACTCCCTTATCAGGCCTAAAGTGCTCGGTATCGAGCGGGGATGGGGGAGTGTCATGACTCACAACAGACGAACGTTTGCACGCGCGCGACACATTCACTTGGCGTTTATAGCCTTGGTGTGCTCGGTCGCCATCTCTACCAATGCTGCCTTCGCACAGTGCTCGAAGCCCAGCGCTGCAGTTTCGGGTAGAAACAATCTCAGCGCCGCTTTCGGCACAGGCTTCAACGATTCAATCGGCGTGAAATCAGCTCCGGCAGAAGCCCTAGAGGTGTGTCGCGGCGCGCTCGGTGCTCAGAGCACCAACTTCGTACGCTACACAAATCTGACATCGGCAACCTTTTATTCACCCGGCAACAACACCTTTTGCTACCTCGTTGGCACCCAAAAGGTTTGCGTTAACGCAAAATCAGCCGGCAACCCGCCCCACATTAACTCAATAAGCTGCTTCTGCATTCCTACTCAGTGCGCAGACGGCCTTGATAACGATGCAGACGGCGCGAGAGACCTCGCGGACTTCAGCTGCGGAGGAAACGCTCTTAAAAACGACGAATCGACCCCTAAAGCCCAATGCCAAGACGGCTTGGATAATGATAGCGACGGCGCGATCGATCTCGCAGACTTTAGCTGCGCTGGAAACAGACAGAAGAATGACGAAGCGAGTCCAAAATCTCAGTGTCAGGATGGACTAGACAATGACAGCGACGGAGCCGTTGATACGAACGACTTCAGTTGCGGCGGCAACAAACAAAAGAACGATGAAACTACTCCAAAGGCTCAATGCCAAGACGGCATTGATAACGACGGAGACGGCGCCATAGATCTCGCTGACTTCAGTTGCGGAGGAAATAAACAGAAAAATGACGAGGCTACTCCGAAAGCTCTCTGTCAGGACGGATTAGACAACGATACCGATGGAGCAACCGATCTCACCGACTTCAGCTGTGGTGGCAACAAACAAAAAAATGATGAAACCACACCGAAAGCCCAATGTCAGGACGGGCTTGATAACGATGCCGATGGAGCTATCGACACAGCAGACTTTAGTTGCGGTCAAAATCAGCAGAAAAATGACGAAGCAACTCCGAAGTCGCAATGTCAGGATGGTCTCGACAACGACGGCAATAACCTGGTCGACTTAAACGACCCAGGCTGCACAAACGCTCAAGACAATAACGAGTCGGGGACCCCCTCGATCATCGCTATCGCTACCGAGTGTATCCTCGATAACGTCGACGGCTCTCGTACTGCATACTTCAGCTACGTTAATCCAACGTCGAAAGATATAGTCGGCGGCTTTGACTCCGCTTTCGACACGGGAGCCTCGGGGATTCATTCACCGACGGCATTCAAATCAGGAACATGTCGTGGATGCGCGTCGGCTACTTTCACCGGAAGCTCAATTACTTGGACAGTTCAAGGATCGGGGGTAGGCCGCGCATCTACCACCGCCTCCACAACGAGTCCGAAGTGCTCTGACGTCACTCCAACATTCAGCTGCAAAGGATATAAAGCTGGGAAGATTAGGGTGAAGGCCGGCTGGAGCAACCCCAACTCATTCTCGGTCTACTATCCGATCGGCACTCTGAACAACTTTACACCTGGCAAGGCGGACATAGGGCAACCGACCGAGCTACTTGCAGGTACGGTTCCGGCGGCGTTCGATGTAGTGCTCGATACAGGGGTAAGCTCAACGACGTGGAAGCTTAACGGCAAATCTGCCACAAGCGGAAGCAACACACCTGTATGTAGCGGCGAATGTGTCGACACACCGACGGGCACGATAACCGGCAACCTCAATGCGATTGCGCAGCAACTTGCGGACACCACCCGCAAAGCGGCGAAGCTCTTGGAATCTATCGCACCACAAGATGCGGTAGACGCAGCTCGAGCCCGTGAAGCTGCCGCTGGGTACGTGCAAACCGCGCAGGCCCTCACGCTTCAATTCCCGGCGGTCGTTAAGAACTGCCCGGAAGCTCCGCAGTTCTGCTCAACGGTCGATCGCGGACCAACGATAGACGGGCTCAAGGCTTTGTACGCCACGGCTCGTAATACGGTAAAACGTGTGGTCTCCCGCGCATACTTCCGTAAGAACAGCAAAACGAACCGCAAGGATCCTTTAATCAAACAGGCATTGAGCCTTGAAAAGCAAGGGCTAGACGAGTTGGCGAAACTCCCTCGCTTCGCAACCGAGTGTAAGTAGAGGCACGTGGCGTCCACGGACGCCACGTGGTGCCTTGTTTCCACCGCGAAAGCAATTCGGTACACTATCGGCATTCAGCATGCCGATACGTACTTCAACATTTCAACCTCCAAGACTCCTACGGTCTCCTCACATCCAATCGATAGCCCCTGCCCTCCTTCGTAAACAGCAGCCTCCTACAATGAGCCGATCGTCACTTGAATTGCCGGACGGTGATGCTCTAGAAATCGCTCTAACGCTTCGGCGCTACAACCGGCTCGCGATACTATCGCACGGCCTTGAGGGCTCAATGTCCAGTTCATATGTGATCGGTATGGCACGCGCCCTCAGAGGAGCGGGCTGGGATATCCTCACATGGAACATGCGCGGATGCGGAGGCGTTCCGAACCGCCTTCCTACGTGGTATCACAGCGGAAAAAGCGACGATCTCAAAGCGGTAATACAGTATTCCCTCGACCTAAATTACAGAGAGATAGCTCTTATAGGATTTAGTGTTGGTGGGAATATTACGTTGAAGTATCTCGGGGAAAACGGAGCGCGAGTGCCCGGTCCCATCTGCAAGGCCGTGGCGATCTCAGTGCCCATGGATCTGCGGGGCTCCGCAGAGCAGCTCGCTCTGCCTCAAAATCGAATCTACATGGAGTATCTACTCAGGCCGCTGCGAGCGCGTATTAAGCAGAAGGCGGCGCAGTATCCGGAGCTCTTTTCAACCATCGGGCTCTCATCCATCAAAACATTCAGAGAGTTTGATGAGAGATTTACCGCTCCATTTCACGGCTTCTCCTCGGTCGACCACTACTGGGACGATTCGAGCTCGCTACACTATCTTAAGGGGATTTGCATACCGACTCTGGCGATAACCGCCCTCGACGACCCCTTTTTGTCGACAACATGCGTTCCCCTCGACATCGCCGATCATCTCCCTTTGTTCGAGCTGGAAACCCCTAAGTATGGGGGGCATGTAGGATTCCTCAGCTCTTATTCTCTCGCGACCACGTGGACAGAGAAGAGAACCGTTTCCTTCATCGGAGGATTAGAGGAATCGCTCGTAGACCGAGTCAGCTAAAGCGATCCCTTGAGAGGTTAAGGCAATTCGACCTCCGTCCTGGACGATAAAGCCCTCACTGATGAGATCCTTCAAAACCCCCTCATAACGACGGAGTGAATCTGCTCCGAAACGTCGTGAAAAATCGTCCAAAGAAACTCCTGCAATCCGTCGCATACCGAGGTAGAAAAACTCGAACTGAAGAGCTTCGCTCGTCAAAGGTTCTCGCCACGAGATAACCTTTCCCTCATGAGCGCCCTTTGTGTACGCACCCGGCTGCGCCAAGGTGCTCCACCGCTCAGCTCCCTCAAGTCGGTCCCCATTATACGTCGCACTATAACTATGAGCTCCCGCGCCTATACCTAGGTAATCGGTTCCCACCCAGTAAGCCTCGTTGTGTCGGCTGCGCATACCCGGCTTTGCGTAATTACTAATCTCGTATCGGTCGAATCCATAACTAGACATACGTTGGGGGATCAACGAAAGCATCTCAGCCACCACTTCATCACGCGGAACGGAAAGCAATCCTCGCTCCCGCCGCTGAAAAAAGGGCGTGCCCGGCTCGATTGTAAGGGCATACGTAGAAAGATGCTGGATCGGCAGCGCACAGGCAGCATCGATATCGTGCTCCACATCTTGGAGGGTCTGGTCAGAAACTCCGAAGATCAAGTCCACACTGACGTTCGCAAGCCCAGCATCAACCGAATACCGTACGGCATTTTCGGCATCCTGCGGTGAATGATCCCTTCCAAGGAGCCGCAACCGCTCTGAGCTGAAAGACTGGACTCCAAAACTGATTCGAGTGATTCCAATGTCAACGAATCCTTCATACATCGATCGAGACGGGGTTGAGGGATTGGCCTCTAGAGTCACCTCAGCGTTACGCTCAATACCAAACACCCGCCTCGCAGCTTCGATGATCAGAGAGAGCGACGACCTACTCAACAGCGAGGGAGTACCGCCACCAAAGAAAATCGTTGAAAGCGTCCGCCCGGAGAATCGAGGATCGCGCGCCCAACTCTCAAGCTCCGCGATGAGAGCCGCTGTATACTCTTCGTCCGGGACTCGCGCTACAGCGTAGGTATTAAAGTCGCAATACGGGCACTTCTGCGCACAGAACGGCACATGTATATACAGAGCTAAGGGCCGAGGCGTCATCGCTTTGAGGCTTTTCGTCGAGCTTTTCGCTGAGCCTCAAGACGCTCGCGCTCGTCATCAGCGCTTCGCACCGACTCCTCATCAGAGCCCGTAAGATGTGCGACCTCCTCTTCGATCGTCTCACCGTGTCCAAGCTGCATCTGCTTTTCACGCTCAGCGTGGAGGCGTCGCTCCTCCTGAATGTGTGCAACTACTTCTTGAACCGAGGGGACCGCATGGTAGAAGAGCCGTCGAAGCACACTCTCCTTCATCTCCTCTAGCATCTGCTGAAAAAGAACGAAGCCTTCCTTTTGGTATTCGTAGAGTGGATTTTTCTGCGCAAACCCTCTGAGGTAGATTCCCTCTCGAAGGTGGTCCATCTCCTGGAGGTGATGCCTCCAGAAGAAATCAACAGCCTCCAACATGGAATCTTGCTCAATCAACTCAAATCCCACCGGGGCGCCATTACCAAGGGCACCGCGATTAAGCTGGGGAGACACGCCAATTTCGTTCAACCCTGCGAGCTTCGCACTCTGCTCATCCGCGTGCGCGACATACAGCTCTCGAGCCGCTTTTCGCAACGCGTCAAAGATGTCCTGATGGTCGAGATGAAGGTCCTGTGAGAATGAGAACTTTCGTCCCGTAAGGAACTCGAATCGCTCAACGAGCTTGGGCAGATCCCACTCAATAGGCTTTACTGTCTCATCGCATACTAACGTAACGGCAGACTCAAAGAGATCATCTATAATCTCGATAACCTCTTCGCGTATCTTTTCATTGCGCAGAATTCTCGCCCGGAGGTTGTAAATCACCTGACGCTGCTTATTCATTACATCATCGTACTCGGTGACATGCTTACGGCTCTCGAAATGCATCGCTTCAACCCGCTTCTGCGCAGACTCAATCGTCCTGCTCATCAGAGAGTTATCGAGAGCCATGCCCTCCTCCCAACCCATGCGTGCCATGAGCTGCTGAAGGCGCTCGCCTTGAAAGCGAACCATAAGGTCATCTTCGAGCGAGATAAAGAACCGCGACTCTCCAGGATCTCCCTGTCGACCGGCACGACCTCGCAACTGGTTGTCTATGCGACGAGACTCATGCCGCTCGGTTCCCATCACATAGAGGCCACCGGCCTCCACCACTCGCGCGTGTTCCTCGGAGCATGCAGCTCGATGACGCTCAAGCGCAGCAACAAAAACCTGGTCAGTCGGGTCCTTCGTCTTCGCCTCAGCAGCCGCCAAGAACTCCGCGTTTCCACCCAAAAGAATATCGGTTCCTCGACCGGCCATATTCGTGGAGATCGTCACAGCTCCAAAGCGACCTGCCTGGGCGATAATCTCAGCCTCACGCTCATGGTGCTTGGCGTTAAGAACGTTATGAGGGATCCCTTTCTCTTTTAGAAGGCGCGAAAGATGCTCACTCTGATCGATACTGATCGTACCCACAAGCGTCGGCTGCCCCTTCTTGTGAATCTCCTCTATGTCTCTAACCACGGCGTCATACTTCTCCCGCCGAGTCCTGTAGACGAGGTCCACGTGGTCCTTTCGAAGCATGGAGCGATTTGTCGGAACAAGCGCCACCTCAAGGCCATAAATCTGCTTAAACTCGGTCGCCTCTGTGTCGGCAGTACCCGTCATCCCGCCGAGTTTATTGTACATACGAAAGTAATTCTGGAACGTAATAGAGGCGAGCGTTTGATTTTCGCGAGCGACTTGAACACCCTCCTTCGCCTCAATCGCTTGATGCAATCCGTTCGACCACCGTCTACCTGGCATAAGGCGACCGGTGAACTCATCGACGATCACGACCTGCCCACCCTGCACAACGTAATCAACGTCCCTCTCATATGAGGTGTGCGCTCGAAGCGCCTGATTCACGTGATGAAGAAGCTCAATATTTGTCGGATCGAAAAGGTTCTCTACACCAAGAAGGGACTCCGCCCGCTTCACTCCCTCGTCGGTGAGCGACGGCTGCTTAGTTTTCAGGTCAATATCGTAATCCTGCCCTTTCTGAAGGTGCGGAATAATAGTGTTTATCTTGAGGTACTTGTCAGTCGACTCCTCCGCCGGGCCTGAAATGATAAGTGGCGTCCTCGCCTCATCAATCAAGATAGAGTCGACCTCATCCACGATAGCGAAGTAGTGCCCACGCTGAACCATCTCTCCCGCGGAGAACTTCATGTTATCGCGTAAATAGTCGAAGCCGAATTCGTTGTTCTGACCGTAGGTAATATCAGCGGCGTACGCCTCCCGCTTCTGCTCCTCGTTCATGCCGTGATAGACACAACCGACGGTCAGGCCGAGGAAGGTATGGATTCGTCCCATCCATTCAGCATCACGTCGAGCGAGATAATCGTTCACCGTTACGACATGGACACCTTTTCCGGTCAAAGCATTCAAGTAAGAGGGAAGGGTCGCCACGAGGGTCTTTCCCTCTCCCGTTCTCATCTCCGCGATCATCTTGTGGTGAAGGATCGCTCCTCCGATCAGCTGGACATCAAAATGTCGCATACCAACGACACGGCGACCGGCCTCGCGCACGACAGCAAACGCTTCGGGCAAGAGATCGTCTAGGCTCTCCCCATTCGCAAGGCGCCCCTTGAAAATATCCGTTTGAGAACGAAGCTCTTCATCCGACATCGAGACGTACGTCGGCTCAAGCTCATTGATACGCATAACAACGGGACGCAGTCCCTTAAGGATCCGATCGTTTCTTGTCCCGAAAATCTTTTTTGCAAGGTACACTAACATAGTCCGTCTGATAAAATTGCCGCGTCACGCCCGCTGGGCAGTATCCCTAAAAAGGCATATTATTCCACGAAGTTATGAAAAGCGCGAGGAAAGTTTGGCCAGGAAATAGGCGGAATCGAACTCTTTTAGGATTTAAGTCCTAAAACACCCAGAATCTCCATGAGCAGAGAGAACGATCAGGTCCTCTGTGGGGCACCTACGGCCGGTGAGGCCCCACCTCGGCTAGCCTGCAGCGAAACGGGCCATCAATTGATTTCAACGGGTATTTTCACCCTTGGGCGGCGCTCGTCGCGAGAGCCATTCAGCGAGCACCTGTCGGCCAAGGCCCTGAACCACTCCCATAACCAATGGAAGAGAGGTCCGCACCAACTGCCCTCGAAACTGGCCAGCCATAAGCGAACTGGCCGTGGGTTGCTGCTCATTGTGAATAATTTTGTGGCGGGTTCGCCGCCCCACGACAACTCCAACGAGCAGGGCGGCTACACAAGCGGACTTCGGATGCATCCGCACTCGCTCGGAGATGTCCACAGCGCGACGAATGGTCGCGAGCTTTTCAGAAACCGTCCGCGAAAGATCTCCAACCACCTCGAATACCTCACCCTCAAGAGACTCAATCTTTTGTCCGAGGGCATGGCGCGTCTCGTCGATCTGCTCCCGAATAGATTCCGCTGAATATCCCCCTATGCCCGTCTCTGCATCCATTGAAAGCCTTCATGTAATGAGCCAATGGTCTCTTGAGGATATCCTCGGATCTGCCGTGCCTTTCGAGCGCCTCGAATAGTAAAGAACCAACTCACGACCGCAAGCACCGCGGCCATGATCGCAAAACTTCCCCACAACGGTATATCTGGACGGTAGGTAATCAAAAGGTAAACGATGGAAAAACATGCGAACACGAAGGAGATGGCACCCGAAAGCGCGCCCAGTGAGAGACCAACTACAGCGTCTCTCGCCCTCAGCGCATCCTCTCGAACCTCCACCTTCGCCAGGGCTAACTCCTGACGAAACAGCTTCTGAGTGTCATCCAATATTCCACGCAAGAGAGGAGTCACGGTCGACTCGAGCTCGCGACGCATATCCTCTAACATCGATTACACCCCCCTTCGACGCACGGCAGCGCCTACCACCCAACCGATGGCCAAGCACACACCAATAGTCCTAAGCGGATATCGCTGGACAATATTTGACGCTTCCCTTCGAACAGCGTCGACATCGCCGGCAGAAAGATACTCAGCGCTGGATTCGAGTCTACGGGCTACTCGTTCCGCTGTCCTACGAACGCGGTGCTTAGTGCCGGGCTCATCTCGCACAGAATCCGCAAATGACCGAACCCTCTGCCCCATCGTTTTCAGAATCTTTCCCGTCTGCTCAACGGCAGAGTTCATATAATCTTGAAGTGCCGTTACGTGCGGGGGTGGCTGCTGTCCAGACTCCGACGCTTGACTGGGCTCTTGTTCATGTGATTCACCGCCAAAAGACCGTTGTGCTGATGTTTCTGTCATACTCGCTTCTCCTCAATAGCTCCACGCTTGAAAAAGACGGTATCGTGCGTCCGATTCAGCCGATATGACTCAGGTTAGAGGAACGCATCGACGCTGCAATAGAGCGGAGCCGATAGATGTGGAGCTTGAAAACGAGCCCTAGCGACGTGGCACAAACCCGACGGCCCGGAGCGCTAGACTCGCGTGAATGCAGTCACAACAGCAGCGGCGCCGGGATAGTGCGAGATAAGCTCCTCTCGTTGCGCCATTTCGAAATCAGCGAAATCGAACCCTGGACTTACGGTACACCCCAACAGCGCGTACTCAGCGCCGACTCTTGGAGTCGAGGCGAACCATGCTCCGGCCGGCACAACATACTGGAGGCACTGCCCTGCTGCCACATCGCGTCCGATAACGACGTGGCGATACTCGCCATTTTGTAAGATGTGCAAATCGAGGGCATCGCCCTCATAGAAGTGCCAGATCTCATCCGAACGAATCCGGTGAAACGCGGAGAAATCACCAGACCTCAGCAAATAATAGATACTGGTACAGTAGTTCCGATCACCACTAAACCGCTCGGGCAGGGCGCTCTTCGAGACACTCTCGGCGGAGCGATAAACCTCTTTATAGTACCCCCCTTCCGGATGGGGAGAGAGTTTAAGAGCAGTTACCCAAGACGTGGCGTCTAATCTTTCCATGCTCACACGGTCTCATGAGATTGACGCAAACCGCAAGACAATAGCCTCCCCCAAAAAACGTCCGCATGATTATGGGGATCACTGAAGGCCCCCTATTTTCGGGCGTAGCTTTCTCAGCTACAACATAGGAACATAAAGAACATCAATCTTCACGGACCTTCCATGACAACAAACCGGAACCCTGCCATTCGCTCAATCATGATGCCACGAGATACGAATGCCCTTGGCAGCATCTTCGGAGGACACCTCCTCAGCTTAATCGACTTGGCGGCGGGCCAGCACGCCCGCTCTGTGGCGGCAAAAAAATACGTCACGAAGGTCATGCGAGAGGTCCAGTTCATCGCCCCTGTGTTTGTGGGAGATTCGGTGAGTTTCTACTGCTCAACGATAGCGATCGGTCGAACCTCAATCTCAATCCAAGTCGACGTTGAAGCCACTCGGGGTGTCGATTTCCTTCATACGTTGAAAGTGACCTCGGCTGAAGTTGTTATGGTAGCTGTAGATAGTAATAATCGGCCAATTCCGATCCACGATCAGCCATAATCTATCGCTGTGGCCGCTTTCAGCTACCGGATCTGGTGGCCCAGATTGGGTACCGCAACGAAACATCCGAGCCAAATCCCTCTTCGAAGTACGTTTCATCCGGCACTATAAGGGAGCCTCCCAAGGCCTTATATACCAAGCTTGAAAGAGATTGATCGTGACGATGCACCTCGTCAGGCCTCGTGTATACGTCGGTTATAAGATTAGAATCCGCCTCAAGGATCTCCAGGAGGGTATCGAAAAATGCAAGCGAGAAACTCGTCTTGCGAACCAAAAGAATACCCCCAACCAACTGCTTCGTTTGAGTAGAGGGGCCCATGTTCCGTCCGAGCTTCTCCTGCACAAAGTCTATCATGTGACGGTTCGTAAATTTTTCCTCGGGATGGTCGAGTTGAAATCGAAGAAGTCCACTCCAATGATTTCGAACCATTTGAACATAAGAAGCAAACCGTTCACGAGCGCGATCGGTAGTACAGAACGAGCACCCAGAGTCGACGTAGAGCATCACATCTTGCTCACTAAGCTCCCCTAGATGTTTGCGAATAATGTGGGGCTTCCAGATCCAATATCCCCCGCCGGGAGCCTGTGCCCATATTTGAGCATGCCGAGCCTTAAACGCCTCATCGACATCTCCTTCGGTAGCACATGTGAACGATTCAAAATATGCGCTTTGAAACGCCTCGTCCTCGATCGCGGCTCTTCTGCCAGCGAATTGTCGCGAGGCGTACGAAAGTCCGTGCACGCTCTCTGTTGGAAGGAGACCAAGCCCCCTTTTTATCTGAGTAATGAGGGTCTGATAATAATTGCTGACGAGGTGCACCGCCTGCGGAGTGAAAATTGGAGCATCCAGGTACCGCTCCTTATTCACCATACAGTGTTGGATCTTCGCAGCAACATCAGCGGGCTCGTTGACATTGACATAACAGTAGGCGGCGGGCTCAAGAAGCTCCGGTTCAGGCAGATCCTGGCTCCAATAAATCGGTATCGTACCAGCCTCAAGCGCGTGAAAGATCTTCTCAGTGCAATATCCCTCGAAGGGCGAATTCTCTGCGCATATGTTGTAAAAGCCCTTGGCGATGAAAGAGATCTTATCTTCAAGCGTTGGACCAATCGGCGGAGCATTCTGTATAAAACCCGATGGGCACTTAAACTCACCGTAAGCCTTAGTGGCCTCATACAAAACGGTTCGTTGCCCAAACATATCGTGGGTCGCGACGCACGAGCCAAGAAACTCTTTGGGCTTTGCTCTATTGATGCGGCGCTGCTCATCGATATGGGTTAAAACATTTCTCTTTTCTGAAAATGTGTAAAAGGGATAAGAAAGTAGCCAAAGGGGGAACCGCACCAGCTTCTGAGCCACGTCGGTAGGCTTAAAACCCACGACCAGATCAAAAACCTCCTTAAGCACGGCAAAGTCACTGTATTCGGAGAAGCGATTCAGATTTTCTCCGTAATAAAATAACTTACGTTTCGCTTTCGTGTTGCGAGCGACCTCAAGAGGGCCAAACACCGATGCGATTAAAATATCAGGGTCTTCGGATGGCGCGACATGCTCGACCTCGCCGATGTTGAGCGCGATAAAATGACTAAGCCATCGCTCGTTTCGGTCGTCAGACCAAAAATTGATATAGGCCACTCGTATCGCCATAGAGTTCAGATAAAGCGTAGGGTTCGGCATGGACCGAGCCTTTTTTCTAGTGCGGACGCTCTCTCTGAGCAAGGACCATTTCAACCGTCTCAACGATCGCTTGGATTGTCCGGTCGATCTCGATATTTACGGAGTCACCCACGACCGCATTACCGAAGGTGGTCTTGGTCAATGTCTCTGGTATCAGGGATACTTTAAAAGTCCCGTCGCTTCTATCGACATGGGTGACCGTGAGGCTTGCTCCATTGATCGCGACATATCCCTTTTCGAAGATATACTTGATCGAGGAGACCGGCACTTGAAAGGTTACGACCCTACTGTGCTCGAATCTTTGAATGTCAACGATAGTGCCCACCGTATCGACGTGACCAGAGAGGATATGCCCCCCAACTTCGTCTCCGAATTTAAGGGAGCGCTCCGCATTTACTAAAGCTCCCTCCTGTAATTTTTTAAAGGCGGTTCGAATCATCGTTTCGGGGACGAGATCGAAGGTCAATTCATCATCGAAGATCCCGGTTACCGTGAGACAACATCCACCTACTGAGACACTGGCTCCTCGAAGGATTCCCGAGACGAACCCCGTAGGAAAGGCGAGACGAAGAACAACGAGATCTGCCGCGGCAGAAATCGATACGACCCGAGCCATCTCTTGAACGATCCCTGTGAACATCTTCTATCCCCTCGGCCTTCCCGTTTTACCTCTCAACCAACGTCAAGATCCTTTGCCAGATCGGATCCGTAGGGACGCCCTCGCCGGTCGCCAAAATATCACCCCGCTCAAGGTTGTATCCCTGCGCAACAGCTTTAAGGAGGCGCTCATGCTGACTACGTTTTTCTGAATCTAGCTTGGTAGCGACTATCAAGCAGTGAATCCCCTCTTCCGCACAGAGCCCTTGAACAGCCAATTCATCCTCAGCTGGGGTGCGACGACAATCATTCAACAGTATCACAGCTCGAATTTGCTGACGCTCTCTCAGGTAGGATACCGCCAAGCGAGAGATCTGATCTCGCTCGACCTTAGAAAGCCGAGCGAAGCCGAAGCCCGGCATGTCTACCAGGGTGACACCAAAGGTCTCGTCCTCTGAACGCTGCCCCTCCACGAGGTAAAAATTGAGCTCTCTCGTAGAGCCAGGATTGCCACTGACACGCGCAATCTTTCGCTTACACATCCTGTTGATAAAGGTCGATTTACCAACATTTGAGCGACCGATAATAGCTATCTCTGGCAGCGGTTGACGACGAATTGCCGAAAGCGATGGAGCGCCAAAGATGAATTCCGCATTTTTTATATCAATCGCCACAGGTGGTCCGTTCGCAACTAGAGCCCTTTTTTTGACCAAGCTGCTTCTCAACTCGAGCAATTCTCAATCCGAGTGTCGCGACATAGATCGCTAGAACAGCCCAGACCGCCGTATAAGACCAAAAAAGTGATGGAAAGGTATCAGGCGTCATAACTATTCTCCTTCAACTAGCCTAACTCGCAACGCGTCCTCCGCTCGACCCACACGATATCGCAACCATACGAGCACAGAGCATAAACACAGCATACCGATCACAGAAACTATGAAAGCCTGCCAGTACGAAGGATCTCGAAGACCTCCATGCTCTATAACCTCCGGATGAAGACGAGCGCTTGAAGGCAATAACTTAATGGACAGATATACGAGCGGAACAGATGCTGCTCCCAGAAGGCCTAAGATGGACCCGTGCACAGCTGTCTTTGACGGATCGCCAAAATTTCGCAAAATCGTAAACGAGAGGAATATAAGCCACAGCACAAGGAAGGTGACCAGCCGAGGCTCCTCCCAACGAAACCACGTATTCCAAGCGCTATGCCCCCAAATCATGCCCGTGATAAGGACGATTGTGCAGAGCATAAAACCAACTTCACCGGCAGCAACGCCGATCAGATCAGCTTTTTTATCTCTATTGGTGAGGAATAAGAGGCTCGTGACGAACACAACTCCGAAAGCCGCATAACAAGCTAGCGCGGAAGCTACATGGAAATAGAACACTCGCTGTACCGCCCCCATAACCTGCTCACTAGGAACTATCATGAAGATGAAATACTGCGCGATCCCAACGAGCAGAAACGTGGCAAGAACGACAGGAAGGTAGAAGCCCTTAGACTTTGACATCGTATGGTTATACCAACCCTTTCCGAGGCGATTCAACCTTTTGAGCCCCTATCCCGGAGAATGATGAAGAATCCAGCAACATACAGCCCCGAGCTCCACGGTTGATCGGGCCGAAGCGCCCCTCTCCTTACACTCCAGGGTGCGTTTGTAACGGCGGCCCTGCTTGTCGCAACTAGTGACGATCGTGGAGGGGGCTAATTATTCTCGAATAGCTGGATCAAAAAGGTTAATACCCGCAACCAAATACAAAGCGTTAGCGCAAAGAAGGAGGTACGGCCACGGCGCCCCGTCATCCATCACCCCATTCACCACAAGCTGAGTCGTCATCTCTAAGCCACAGAGAAAGACGGGAAAGAGCAGGGGCAAAGATATGACGGGAAGCAAAACACCTTTAAGTTTTGACGTGCTTGCGATAGCGGCCAAGAGCACGAGAAGCGCAGACAACGCGCTAGACGTAGCGACCCCAACTCCAATCATGGAGCCGAATACTGGATACACATCTTGGTCCAATGCGATCGAGAGAACGCCAACTAAGACGATAAAGCTGGTCAAAAGAAACACGGCGAGCACGATACATTTTGAGAGGTACATCTGACTGCCGGTCACCCCCGCCAGAAGAAGCCCCTCGAAACCTCGCCCCTCTAATTCTTGCTCATTAAAACGGGTAGCTGAGGTAGCTGAAGACAGCAGGAACACCACCCATAAAAGCATCGGAAAGATCTTCGTCGTCTGTTCTGCGTTTAAAACTGCAGAGCTCACACCCGCTCCCACCAAGACCGCCATAAGAGTGGCGTTACACAGCAACAACGTTAAGAGCTCACGGCCTCTCCACTCCAGCCGCCACTCCTTTCCTATTAACATTGCGACTACTGAGCACCAACGAATCATCGGTTAACCTCCCGATAACGCCCCAACACGGTGTCGATCCCCTCCCTGGGTGCAAAAGGTCCCGTATCATCGATCACCGCGCCCCGATCAAGGACCACAACTCGAGTACCAAGGTGAGCGACTCGATGAATATCGTGGGTCGCAAATACCACCGAAACACCTCCTTGAGAGTCGGTCATCCTACGACTAATCGCGGAGAGAAGAAGGCTGGTAGCCTTTTCGTCAAGATTGCTCGTCGGCTCATCAAGAAGAATAAGCTCTGGCCGATCGATAAACGCGCGCGCGATGCCGACCCGAGCCTGATTGCCTTTTGAGAGGGTCGCCACAGATTGGCTCGCAACACCCTCAAGATCAAAGACCTTCAACAAAGAGGGATCAAAATCGCAGCCACTCGCCGAGGAGAAAAGCTGTAGGTTTTCACGCACCGTAAGTCGGCCATACAAAAAGAGGTTGTGAGAAACGAATCCAATCTTTTTTGTTCCGCAGCTAGCAGAGCCAGAGTCTACTTTACAGAGTCCCGCCATCGTCTTAAGCAACGTGGACTTTCCAGCCCCATTAGCTCCGACGACTAAGACGACTTCACCAGCCTGGACCGACAGCGAGAGTTTTCGAAGAACCGAGAGCGGGCCGAACGCTTTTGAGACGTTCTTTAGCTCTATCACACCCCCGCTCCCTCTTGTCGCTGAATCTCCTCAAGGATTCGCGCCACCTCGAGAGAGAGGATCCCCTTACTCTCCTCAAAATCATCCTTAGAAACCTTCCCCATAGAGTAATCCAACTCCAGATCTTTTAAAGATCGGAGCGCACGCTCTTTTGCATCACGAAGGGAAGCCACCTTTCCAAAGGCTTCTTGAGTGCCACCGTGGGCGAGAGCGGGCTCAAACAACGGGGCAGCTATACACCAGACCACGACAAGAGAGAGCGCTAATGAGGCGATAATTCCTATACTCATACTACTTGTGACACCCTTTGCTGCTCAGCGGACGAAACCCGCGCAGAGCGGCCAACTGGCACCGCAACAACGATGCCACCAAAGACCATAATGAGAGCTCCATACCAGAGCCATACTTGAAGCGGGTTAATGAAGACCTTCATGGAGGCCTTCGTACCGGTCTCGTCTATACCCGCTAAAACAAGATAAACGTCCTCTCGCTGGCCCATGCGCAACGCGACCTCCGTCGTTGTCTCCTTGTTCTTCCTGTAAAAACGAAGCTCCGGAGTGAGAACCTCCAGAGGATTCTCGCTTGTGCGCGAGCGCAAAGTTACACGCGACTGAATGGACTGATAGTTCCGTTCATTAACCTCTCGAAAATCATTCAGCTCCAGAGAGAAGCGCCCAACGGTGAAACGCTCACCAGGAGCGAGCGTAAACTCTCGCTCGATCTTATGAGCCATCGATGCCGTAATAGCGATGGTCATTACAAGCACGCCAAAGTGAATAATGTGGGCACCATACTTGATACGCTGTCTACGCCACAACGTTGCAACGTTCGATGGAGACCATGTTCCCGCGTGAGAGACGCTCCTTTGAGCACTGAGCCCTCTCTGAACCTCGCCAAGTATCGTCATAATTCCAAAGAACGAAACCGCATAAGCGAGCACTGGATAGAACTCAACGATACCAGCCCACACGAGAACACCCGCGACAAGAAATGCGCCAAGAAATGGCACTGCAAAGGAACGAATCATCTGAGGGATGGAAGACCTCCGCCACGCTATCGATGGCCCTATACCCATCAAGAATACGAGCGCTATGAAGAGAGGGACGTTGACTGCGTTAAAGAATGGAATACCGACGGTCTGCTTCTCTCCCGTTACAGCCTCGGAAAAGACGGGAAACATAACTCCCCACAAGACCGCGAAGCAGATACTCAGAAGAACAAGATTATTCAGCAAAAAAACAGCCTCGCGCGAAAGGATGCTTTCGATAGACCTCTCAGGTCTAAGATCCTTAGACCGATATATAACCAACCCGACCGCGAGAAGGATAAGAGTCGAGAGGTACGCAAGGAATGTCCAGCCTATATCCGTTGATGCGAATGCATGCACGCTTTGAACGATACCAGAGCGAGTGAGGAACGTTCCAAAAACGGTCAGCGCATAGGTTAGAACGATCAGGAACACGTTCCATATCTTGAGCATCCCCTTTCGCTCTTGAACCATTACCGAGTGGAGGAACGCAGTAGCTGACAGCCACGGTAAGAATGAAGCATTCTCAACGGGATCCCAGGCCCAGAAACCTCCCCACCCAAGTTCGAGATAGGCCCAGTGTCCACCGAGCACGATCCCAGCAGTGAGAAATGTCCATCCAATTAACGTCCATCGACGAGTCAAACGGATCCAATCGTTCGACATATGGCCTGACGCTAGCGCAGCCATACAGAACGCGTACGGCACCGCGAGGCCGGTGAAGCCCAGGTATAACATCGGTGGATGAATCGCCATGTACTCATTTTGCAAAAGCGGGTTAAGTCCATTCCCATCAGGCATCACCACCGGAGACTTAAGGTAACGAAACGGATTCGTCAGAAAGAGCGTTATCGAGGTAAAAAACAGAGTTGAAGAGCTTAGAAAGCTATACAGCCACGGAACCAAGGGGCGTGGATACAGGAGGGATCGGCCGGCGACACATGCTCCAAATCCCGCCACAAGGAAGCACCACAACAGCATCGATCCGTCCATCCCTCCCCAAATGGCGGTAATCTTGTAAATCCACGGCATGTCACGATTGGAATACTGCCAAACATACTGAACGGAATAATCGTTGGTAACGAAGAGATATCCCAACGCCGCCAAAGAGAGCCCGAGCGTAACCGACACGAGCATCGTTACTCGACGCAGCGCCTCCACTCTAGCGGGCACAGCGATAGGTCTCGAACCGAGGAGAGCGCCTCCAACAACTCCACCAAGCGCCAAAAGCCACGCCAGACAAAGGGAGAACTGACCAAACTCAACCACAAGAACTCCTTCCTATACGCTACATGTTTGGCGACGCGCCGCTCTGAGCAGAGGCACCAGGCGCTACCGGCTCATACTTTGACGGGCATTGCGTCTGCAATTTCGCCGCTTGGATAACCCCACCAACATAGTCACCATCAATCAAAACATCGCGACCCGCTTGAAACATATCCGGCTTTAACCCGTAATAAACTACCGGGACTATCACCTCTCCCCCTCCAGGATTCTTTACGCTAAAGGAGAGAACCATCTTAGGATCGGTCTGGTACGATACAGGATCAACAACGCGACCACCGACTCGAATGCGTTTGATGGTACCAGCAGGAGCTTTCGCAACGACCTCAGAAGGAGAGAGAACCAAAGAGCTCGTTCCCCTGGTCGCCTGAAAGACCAGCGCGCCACCACACACGATGAAGAGAAACACTAAACTTATAAAGACCTTGCCCATACTCTTTCCGTTCCGCAGAGATACTATACCAAGGGGCTGCGTTTTGCCATGCGCCCCTCCCGCGGGCATCGAATTCGGTAGGTTTCGCTGGCTTAAAACCTCAAATCCATCCCGCCTACGACGGCTCCTCGTCAGAATCCATCCACTCTTTTAATTCGGCACCCAGGCGGCTCGAAACGAACACCTTGAGCTTCTCCCTTACCTTATTCTCAATCTGCCTCACCCGCTCTTTGCTAATAGAGAGCTCATCTGACAAGTCCTGAAGTGTGCGCTTCTCCTCATCGAGCACACGCCCCTGAAAAATCTTCTCTTCGTTCGGCTTAAGAGTTCCCGCAAATTCATAGAGCAGCTCCTTCAAGGCCCCGTGAAGCTGCTTCTTGGCCAACGATTCCTCCAACGATTCATCGCCGCTTGGAATTACAGACAAGAGGTTAGCATCAGATTCATCTCCCATGGGCGCATCGACGCTTACGTCTGGCCCCCCTAGGCGCTGCGACATCTCAATGACATCGCCTTCGCGTACGTTGAGTCTATCAGCAAGCAGTTTCGTTGAAGGGAAGATCCCCTCTCGCTCTAGCCGCTCGCTCTCCTTCTTTAAATTAAAGAAAAGCTTTCGTTGCGCTTGAGTAGTGCCGATCTTGACCAAACGCCAATTCGCGATGATGTATCGAATAATATAGGCTCGAATCCACCACACTGCATATGAAGGAAACCGAACACCTCGATAGGGATCGAAGTTTTGCACGGCTTCCATAAGCCCGATATTTCCCTCTTGAATCAGGTCTAGAACGTTACGCGCGACTCGCTCGTAGTCGCGCGCGATTTTGACTACCAGCCACAACGACCCGAACACCAGCGTGCGAGCGGCGTCAGGGTTTTTTGTCTTATAAAAATCTACCGCCACTTCATGTTCCCGCTCTCGGGTGAGTGGCTCGAACTTTCGAATCTCTGAGAGGTAGGCATCGAGCGCGTTGTACGGAACGAGGGAGGTCCGCTCGAACTCCTCGCGATCTCCGCTCTGCGCGTCTTCATCGGAGATCTCAATAACATCATCAAGATCGCTAACCTCAGGTGGCGAGGCGTGTTCATCGTCAGAGACTACTTCGGCAGGCACGACCTCACCCTCCAAGATCTCTACAGCTGGAGCGTCGTCACCGACACGAACAGGAGCTGTTTCTTTCTTTTTTTTGGAGCGTGTTTTCGACAATGTACTACTACCTATCAGGTGCGCGGAGGCTGATCCTCCCCTCGATGCGTCGCCTCACGGAGACCGACGCAACTTGCCCGGGCCCAACGGAATTATCGGTTACAACCAAGCCAGAGCCCCTCTGAGACCCCCTTCAAGGCTCGCTCATCGTTTCCCTAAGGAGTCTACACTATTCACTCTTTCGAGATCCACCGACCGTGGGCGTCGTGGGCTCCGAAGACAACAGCTCTGGGGGTGCTGCTAACAGCAGAACATACCGTGTGTTTTCACTATACTAGAAGCGCGACCGGCTCCTCAGAACCCCCTGGCTAATCGTAGCACCGCGAAAACCAAAAAACCGTTCTACAAGGCTTGTTTTTAGTTCCGAGCTTTGGATAGACTGGGCGGTCCCGCTTGAGGCATCGGGAGCAGTTTTTATGAGCACCAGCGTTAAATCGTCTTTGTCCCCTGTTACAAGAACCGAGCCTACCCCTACCTCCTGCCCACTCTCCATCATTAGGACTGTTGCTCCGACCTTCGCAAAGCTTGAGGCGACCCTCTGTCAGAAGATCAACCCCACTTCGCCCTTCGAGATAAATCGGCAGCTGATGAATTTTCAAGCGATGCTAGCCTCTGCGCGCAAAGCTCTAGAACCAGTAAGAAGTCGCACCGTACCACCAACGGCGGTCTCTGAATTCACAACTCAGCGATGGATTGAAGGCACACTTGAGCTAACCGGTCTCCTAGAGGAGAAGACCCGCACCATGTACCGGAAAGACCCAAAGGGGTGCGCCAAACTGAGACAAGAGCTCTTACATGGCGACACAAACATCCCCCTCCTCGTTCGCAGAGTGGGCGAATACCACGAAAGGCTCCTGGTTGAGTCGCAGGGCCCTACGATCAGAGATCTAACGTCACCGAAGCGTACTGACGCATCCCTCGCCGCCTGAGCACCGTTTCAACACGAAACTTTCCAGCAAATTGTTCGATACAGAAACACAAACAGCGAGAGCTTGGCCTACGGCTGAAAACACGTTCTCAGATAGCCGGTAAAACGCCTATCGGAGAGCTCGTCTTGGATCGATCGGTAATTAGTAGGGCAGTACAACAATCTCGTTGCCTTGCTGAGAGCCCAAGCGCGACGGAGCTCGATCCTAACAGTCGAGCGACTAACTATCCTCGACCGTGCCGCGACGAGTAGGTCTTGGCTCGCACACCTAGAGACACCGATAGCGTCACAGGATATCTATGGGAGGAGTGCGCCTCGAGCGGATCTATCCGACACCCCATGCGAGCAAGACACCAACAATTCGGAGACGAAGCATCGATCGACGCATATCGACGGGCTTCCTTCGCGTTGGCTTTTTGGCGATACCCCGAGAGCTCGCACGACTAATCAAACAGATCGCCATGCTTCTCGAAGCGGGCATTCCCCTTTTAGACGCTCTCTTGATCATTAAGAAGCAATCGTGGAACAGGGCGCTCGCCGATGCGATCGACCTCCTCGTAGAATCAATAGAGCAAGGCGAGACGATCTCTAGCGGGCTACAAAAATCTCCCGGGATTTTTGATCCTCTAGCCGTAAGCCTCGTAAGCTCAGGAGAGGTAAGCGGAACGCTCCCTGAGGCCCTGGTCCGCCTCGCGCAACACCTAGAGAGAAACATAAAAATTCAAAGAGAAGCGCTGAGCGCTATGATCTATCCATTGTCGGTGTTGACCGTCGCGGCGCTTGTGAGCAGCTTCTTACTCATCTTTATTATCCCCGTTTTCCGGGAACTTTTTTTAGATCTCGGTGCCGAGCTTCCGTGGCCAACACGCGTGACAGTTGCCCTCTCTGAGTTCGTGATAAAAAACGTCCCTACGCTCTGTGGCGCACTTGTCGTTTTTTCCTTTTTCCTCCTCACAACTCTTCGTTCCACGCGAGGAAAGCGAATTATTATGGCCATTTTTCTCTTGCTCCCGCTTTCCAAAGACAACATGACTTTAAGAGCTCTTGCCCGAACCACTCGAACTCTGGGCACAGCCCTTCAATCAGGGATCCCAATTATTACCGCTTTGAAGATTAGTAGTAAGACCGCCGGAAACAGCTCTATCGAACGAACACTCGAACGAGCGATCAGAGAGATCTCCGAGGGGCGATCGCTCACTCATGCCCTTCGAACCTCTTCGTCCATTCCTTCGATGATGATAGAGATGCTCGAAGTCGGAGAAAGAACCGGCCAGCTCGACACTATTTTACTTACCCTTGCGGATAATTTTGAGATTGATGCAGAGCGTGCCCTCAACACTATGAAGCAAGTTATGGAGCCCCTCATCCTAGCGGCGCTCGGCTTGGTCATTGGCGGTTTTGTCATCTCCATGTACCTTCCTGTCTTTTCCCTTGGAACCATGGCGCGCTAACAACAGAGGCCTTTTGAACACGGCGTGGCCGAACAGAATTGTCTGAAATCCTGAAACGACGTACCCCGCAGCTCCACAGCGCCTAGGAGGCTTACCCTGCCCCCCTTGATGGTGCTCGTACCGCGGAAAAAAGGCACGCTCCAGAGGAGGATTTAAGAATTTGAGCTAATCCACGTACCACTGCTCACAGGTTTTGTGGGCGTATATGGCCGCAAACATTGGGCATTCTCGTAGCTCCAACGACGGCACAGCGGCCATACAATCGAACATAGAACAGCAACGTATTCTTACTCGACCTAATAGGTTCTGGCACTTGGCTTGCACTGTGCGAAGCCAGGGACGCTCAGGAGGCAATTTTTGCTTGGTGGTATTAGTCCTGAATTCCCGATTTTTGAAGGAAAGACGTGTCGAAGCGGACACGAATTCGAGCGAATCAGCATCACAATTACTATAGACACCATGAGACACCCACGCGGATTTACATTCATCGAATTGACGGTCGTTTTAGCGATCTTTGGCATCCTTGCAGCCATCGCCATCCCCCAGTATTCCAGCTATCGCGAGCGCGCTTACAACGCCGCAGCTATCGGAGAGCTACGAAACATCGCAGCGGCTCAGGAATCGTTCTTTGCAACCAACCAGGCTTACAAGTCGATAGCTGAGTGCTCAAAGGTAGAATCAGCCATGCGATGCTCTCTCGAGGGGCTCCCCGGCGTTACCCAGCTTGGCAAAGGGATCTCTTTAACGGTAACAGCCTCTCAAACAGGCTTTGTTGCTCAAGCAAAACACTACCGTGCTGCTAAGACCTGCTTATGGGACAGCACCAAGGGCGGCCTGGTCGGATGCTCATAGGGTAAAACCCTTGGCCCGATTTACGGGGGTTCTCCAATCTGGGGTTTGCGCTAGTATGTCGCTCGTGAACATCGTGTAGTAAGTTTTTTCTCCACACTGCGAGCGCTCCGTCCAGAATTTTCTGTCGCCTACCGGAGAAGCTCGGTTGAAATGGGCGCTAGTGGTCTCTATAGTGTTTTCGACGCTAAAAGCGTGATGAACGAATAGGCCCAGTGCAGCAACGGGCGGTTTTGAGTAACGAAACCGATCGGAAACCGCTCTGAAGCAGGAAAAGACCTTACGAAAGTGGCGCCAACACTCTCTGATCTTGGATGACCTATGAAGAAGCTCCTCTCTCTGATTGCCATCGCAGCGCTTACTCTCTCAAGCGGATGCTCCCTCTTTTCTAAGGAGCCTATCAGTGACGCGGGATCTCTCCCCACGTCACAGGCGGAAATTAAAGAAACGACGACGGTCAGCGCACCCCCCATCGCCGGACAGGGAATAGAAGTGGCGTGGAAGATCCCGAGTGACCCAGTAGACGGGTATATCATTCGATATGGCGCCACCCCGGACTCGCTCCCAAATGAGGTGAGGGTTTCAATCATCGAGATACGAGAGGAGCAAGACCCCGAACTCGGTCCAGTCTTTCGATACCTTATAAAGGGCATTCCTGATACTCGGCGAATTTATGTCTCAATCGCCGCATTCAAAGGTGATGTAGTTTCAAACTTTAGCGAAGTACTTGAAGCTGACTAGGGGGCTATACCGCTGCCGAGCTACTCAACTACCGCATCTTCCCAACCAAGCTCAGCGTTTAGGGTTTCCTTGAACCATCCCTCTTGAGCCTCTATCAATCGCAGATTGTACTCAAGCTCCTCATGCGTCAGGGTAGACGCGCTCAAACTCGAACTCAGAACCAAGTAGTGCCCAACCAGGCTCACTTTAATTCCAACCAGGCCATCCGCTATCTCTAATGCAGCTGTCAGCATGTCGTACGCTCCTCTAATCGGAACCGTTACGATATTGATCCCCATATAGAGCGTCGTCTCTGAAGGCTTTCTAATGCCCTCTATCAAGATCTCAAGCTCTTCGTCCTCTTTAAATTGAACCATCCAACGCACGAGCTCTGAGGTTCTCTCTTTTTGACACTGTTCGGGATTAAAGCCTCGACGAGTGAGGAACTCTTCGACAACTCGTACCGGATCTTTACCTCCAGTAATCTTACGAATATTCAACTCAGCAAACTTTCGAATCTTTCCCATTTCGGAGGACCACACACCTGCAGTTACTTATGGTAGCTCACCCCTTTTTGTAGAGTGTGAGCTCGATAAAGCTGCTCAACTAAAACAAGGCGAGCGAGCTGATGAGGAAACGTTAGCGTCGACAACGATAGGATGGAGTCCGCCTCCTGTCTAATCTTTTCAGAGACACCATACGCCCCACCAATAACGAAACAGACGGATCTCACCCCAGAGTTCATTCTCGTTTGCACAAACTCACTAAACTGCTTGGATGAGAGTGTCTTGCCACGCTCGTCTAGAACAACAAGATATTCATACCCCTTGGAGCGCTTCAGAATCTCCTCAGCTTCGCGATTCTGAACCTCCGTCGCGCTCATCGACTCGGGAGATTCCATGCCAAGCTCCACAAGTTCGAGCTGAAAGCTGCCCCTAATCCGCTGCAGGTACTCAGCTTCACCCTGAAGAACGAACGGCTGCCGGACCCGACCAACGCTCATCACCACTATCTTCATCTCGTCACCCTCTGTCCCTTGTGTCTCTCACCAGCCACGCGCATCTCGCTCGCTTCAGAACTATACTACCTTCCCAATCGCCGCACCTAAGGCGATCGAGGTTTTTTAATCACTCCTCTGCACAGGGTGCCTCCACTCAAATATCCCATTCTTTCAATTAATTACGGGCGCACCTGTAGTCGAAAGAAAGAGCGTGTACTCTCCTAAAAAACAAACCCAGATCATAAAGGTGCCCTAACTATCCTCCGATACTCAGGAGTACGGAAAGGACGCTGTTTCTTCTCCAGCCACGGATGGCGAATCAGGGATTGAGGTGCGATTGGACGCACGTCACTACTCGTAGTCGTTTGTCGTAGTTGTCAGGGAAGAGGAACATGAGCATATCAAAGATAGGCAGTCTATTTGCTGCTAACGTCGACGCGGTACCAGCGACCTCGCCGGCTTCACCAGTCACGGCCCAAGCCAGTACCCCACAGGCAGCAGCAGCCGCACCGAATGACGCCGTGGTGCTTGCGCGCAATCTGCAGACTCTCAACAGAACACCATTGAGCGAGACAGATTCAGCTCGCACTTCAAAGGTTCAAGACTTGAAGCAACGGGTTAAAAGCGGGTCCTACAAACCGGACTCCGAGAAAGTCGCAGTCGCAGTCATTCGCGACCTTGCTTAGGAGGAGACGCACGGGCACCGGGGCCGGTGCCCCTCCACAATCGTCGCGGGATCCAACAAGCCGGCGAGGCCGCCGGCCCTCCAGGGACGATCGTCGAGGGACCGGGC
>JBIIEK010000233.1:0-3911 GCA_044237895.1 Bdellovibrionota bacterium | reverse complement strand
CATCGCCGCCTGCAATAGAAATGCCCCCTTTCCGACCTACCTCCGTAGTGGGCTATTTTCGCCCCACCCTTCCTACGAGACGATCTCGAATGCGATGGATGTAGGGAATCCGAGCAACTTCAGCCGTGTCCTTCCACTCTTCAACGACGAGACAACCGCTCTTAGAGAACTTATTAGTGGAGACTCGGTATCAGACGACGATACGCGCACGGAGATACGACGGTGCTTTAGGGAGACCGGCTACGTCGTTTGTCCGCATACCGCCGTCGGACTCGTAGCGGCCAATAGATACGCTCAACAACCGACCAAGGAAAACCCGCACATCATCCTCGCGACGGCGCACCCAGCAAAATTCGCCCATATCGTAGAACCTGAGATCAATAGGGCGGTGGAGTATCCATCGCAACTAGCAGAAGTGATGAATCAGGAAAGCAGGAAGGTCTCTCTCACCAACTCCTATTCAGAATTTGTTCGGCACCTTCTTGCGTAACGCGCTCGATGACCGCTATTGAATAATAAACTCTGTAAAGAACACGCGGTTGACGGCAGGATCTTCAAGACCGACGGCCTCATTAACCCCCTCCACGAGCTCCTCCTTAAGTCGCTCTTTGCCTTCACCGGTGAGCATCTCATCGGTGTGCTTTGAGGAGAGGATGCGAATCACTGCATCCTTAATTTGAGTCTCTTTGTGCGCCATGAACTCCGGAAGTGGCGCAGCGCCCCCGCCCTTCTCGCCCCCTCCGTGCTCGCCCCCACCCTCTTCGGCAGCGGCTTCCTCACCTTCGGGCTTCTTAGTTTGACGGTCGACGACCTCTGGATCGAACTCAACCGTCATCTTGGTTTTAAGAAAGGAGGTAGTCTCAGACAGATTCACGATGAACACACCGAGCTCGGCGGTCTCTAGATGCTTCTCATGAGGCTTCTCCTCTTCCTCATGCGCGGCGGATTCCTCTGCAGGAGGCTCCCCGCCCATAAGAAACATGGGAACACCTGCTCCCAAGGCAAGGACAGCGACGCCAAGTCCTATAAAGAGCCCCTTTTTGCTCTTCTTGGGCTTATCACCACCTTCAGCCGCGTGCTCTTCTGGTTTTGCTCCATGATCAGACATAGCTATTCCCGTAGTTTTCCTTCTCAGCTTGAATATCGTCGCTTCGAATAGAAAACATTATCGCTATTTTGAAGTCTCTAACCCCTTGATTCAGACATTATTATCCGTTTTTTGAGCTGGGCGCTCGTGCCTGTAGTTACTTGCGGGTAACGGAGGTGGGGCCAGGCGGCGTGAACGGCCAAACGGTACAACCCGGGATATTAGCTACCCTCAAGGGTTCCATACGACCTCGATACAGGAATCACCCCCTAACGGACGGATACCTTTGGCACGGTAGTCGTAATAAAGTCAGCGTTGGAACCACTCTGAACACTCGCCAACCCCCACGCCTGAGCGGCGCTTGAGGAACATCCCGAGGCTTCGCCAAAGCTAGTAACAGCGGCGATTCCCATCACGCCGGAGTTCGATTTCACGAGCGATGGGCCTCCGGAATCCCCGGGACAAAGACTCTCCTTTCCGTCCCCCTCGACGAGAAAGCGCAGCCCCTGGACCGCGGATATCTTGAACTGAACCGCTTTCAGCTCACCGATCGTCCCCTCCTCATTCCGACCATAACCATACGAACTGAGCTTCGTCCCCTTATCGGCGGATTCGGAGAGCACGATAGACAATGGCTTTACGGATGGACTGGGCGCCTGTTTGAGAAAGAAGATGCCGAGGTCATTCGAATCACCGACGGCTCCACTATAGCCAGGATGTACCGCAACGGACTTGACCTGAATCTGTTCTCCCTTCGGTCCGCCAACGAATACCATGTAACCGGCGAACGTCATCCCCTTTTGCTCCGCGGCGAGTGGCGGTTTTACGACACAGTGTCCGGCCGTCAGCACCGCGTCCGTTGAGATGAGAGCACCGGTACACAAACTCAGAGGAACAGACTTGGAACCATCATCGGCAAAAGCGACGATTGCAACTACGGAGCTCCGAGCGCTCTGGTCGCACGATTGTCCCCCGTAGACCTTCCCTGATACCGCGGAACATATACTCTTCTCATCCTGGTCTTCAGGCTGTACACACCCAATGACACCAATAATAAGGGCACATACGGCTAATCGCTTCATAAAACCGACCTCGATCGGTGCCGGGGACCGCTGTAACGCGGACGATTTGGCACCATACTCACCTAATCTATGTCCGTTATTACGCCGGCTCGCGACCATGTCGCATACGAATGCCCTTACCTATACAGAGACCTCGTACCCACGCGATTTGAATAACTGAGCGAAACTGTTACCCTGAGCGGAAAGGAGGAGCACCGTGCAAACCACCATTCCCAAAGAAAAAGCGCTACGCGAGCGAATCCCAGGCAGCTACGTCGTTAACGAGATATTCTATTCCCTACAAGGAGAGGGGAAGAATACCGGAGTTCCGATGGTTTTCGTCCGATTCTCTGACTGTAATCTTAGGTGCTCCCTCTCAAACGCGGGCTTTGACTGCGACACTGAGTTCATGAGCGGCAGGGAGATGCCTCTTCATGAGATCCTGAAAGAGGCGGAGACATTAAACCCCCAAAAAGGGTGGATGCTCCTAACGGGCGGCGAGCCGGCACTTCAACTCGATGAAGCCTTCGTGAAAGCTGCACACGACGCCGGATGGAAGCTCGCGGTGGAGACTAACGGAACTATCCCCCTCCCCTCATCAATTGACTGGATATGCGTTTCTCCTAAGAGCGCCGAGCATACGATACGCCAACGCACCGCGGATGAGGTGAAATACGTGCGACGGCACGGGATGGCGATTCCAACTCCAACGATCAAGGCAACACACTACCTGATCTCGCCTGGTTTTCAGAGTGACGGTACGGTATCTCTTTCCGATCTTGAGTGGTGCATGAAGCTCATCAAAGAGAATCCTACCCAGTGGAGCCTGAGCGTGCAGTACCACAAGATACTTAACATTCGATAGCGCAACACCGCCGCAAGATCCGCCGAGCACCATGCATACCTGGAGGGTCGGCCTGTTTCGACCTACTTCCGCTTCATCTCCACGACCTTCTCTTCGGGCGTTCCATCTTCAGCTTTTTTGATGACGAGGCTATCGCCTTTGGCGTCTACTTTTATCGTCGACCCAGACGTAATCTCATCTGCAATTAGAGATCGAGCGACCTTCGTCTCAAGCTCTCTCTGGATGTATCGCTTCAACGGTCGAGCTCCATAGACGGCATCGTATCCACTCTTTGCGATACACTCCTTTGCCGCTTCCGTGACATCGAGCGTAATTCCTCTATCCGCGATACGTTTTTGAACGTCCTCGATGAGAAGGCCAACTATCGTAGTTATCTCGGCCAACGAGAGCGGCTTAAAGAGCACGATCTCATCGATTCGGTTCAAGAACTCTGGCCTAAAATGTCCACGGAGCTCGCGCATCACGAGCTCGCGCGCAGACTCTTTGATCTCACCGTTCTTCGTCACCCCCTCTAAGAGATGAGGCGAGCCAATATTGGACGTAAGGATGATCACCGTGTTCTTAAAATCCACGACCCGACCCTGAGAATCCGTTACCCGTCCGTCGTCGAGGATCTGCAACAAGACGTTAAACACATCCTGATGAGCCTTCTCGATCTCATCGAACAGGATCACGCTATAGGGTTTTCTGCGAACCGCTTCCGTTAACTGCCCACCCTCTTCGTATCCAACGTATCCCGGAGGGGCGCCGATAAGTCGTGTAACGGCGAACTTCTCCATGTACTCGCTCATATCGATACGGATGAGGTTTTGCTCACTATCAAAGAGAACCTCGGCGAGCGTTTTTGCAAGCTCCGTCTTTCCAACTCCTGTTGGCCCAAGAAAGATGAACGACCCGA
>JBIIEK010000159.1:0-6848 GCA_044237895.1 Bdellovibrionota bacterium | reverse complement strand
GCGGATCTTTTATACCAGCGCGAGCACGAAGCACCGAGTCGGCGACGAATCGAACCGCCTCCTCCTGTCCCACCACACGGGTATGAAGGATCTCATCAAGCTTGAGGAGCTTCGCCTTCTCCCCCTCCACCAGCCGCGTGACAGGGATTCCCGTCCATCGAGAAACGATCGCTGAGATCTCACCCTCAGTAACCTCCTCCCTCAGAAGACGCTTGTCCGAGCCCGTTTCAATCGTCGCCTCTTCTGCGGCCAACTGCTTTTCAAGTTGCGGGAGCTTTCCGTGCTTCAGCTCGGCTGCTTTGTTGAGGTCGTACTGGCGCTCTGCAACCTCAATATCTCGACGAAGATGCTCGATCTCCCCCCTCAATCCCTGAAGCTTGT
The DNA here is from genome assembly GCA_044237895.1 of Bdellovibrionota bacterium. Classification (GTDB taxonomy): domain Bacteria; phylum Bdellovibrionota_C; class UBA2361; order UBA2361; family OMII01; genus OMII01. The sequence goes on along the minus strand of JBIIEK010000159.1, from coordinate 6,467 downwards.
GAATAACGGCCTTCTCCTTCTGCCATTGAGAGCGCATCGTATCGGCTTGAGTACGGGCCTGCGCTAGCTCATCCACAAGCGCTTTCAGACGATCCTTACTCGCCTGATCGGTCTCTTTTTTGAGCGCCGCCTCTTCGATCTCAAGCTGCATAATTCGACGGGTAATCTCGTCAAGGTCTGCGGGCATCGAATCTATCTCCGTTCGAATCGTCGCGCACGCCTCATCAACAAGATCAATAGCTTTATCCGGAAGGAATCGCTCAGATATGTAACGATGAGAGAGCATCGCTGCCGCCACAAGCGCGTTATCTTGTATACGCACTCCGTGGTGCACCTCGAACCGCTCCTTAATTCCCCGCAAGATAGAGATAGTGTCCTCAACTGTGGGCTGATCCACCATGACCGGCTGGAACCTTCGCTCAAGAGCAGCATCCTTCTCTAAGTGTTGTCGGTACTCATCAAGGGTCGTTGCTCCGATACAGTGCAGCTCTCCACGCGCAAGCATCGGCTTCAGCATATTACCGGCGTCCATTGAACCTTCAGCCTTACCCGCGCCGACAATAGTATGGAGCTCATCAATAAAGAGGATGATACGCCCCTCGGATCTCTTTACCTCTTGAAGGACAGCCTTCAGACGCTCTTCGAACTCTCCGCGGTATTTCGCCCCTGCAATTAAAGCTCCCATATCAAGCGCAAAGATAGTTTTATCTTGCAGACCCTCAGGCACATCTCCGCGCACGATGCGTTGCGCGAGCCCCTCAACGATGGCGGTTTTTCCGACACCTGGTTCTCCGATAAGGACGGGATTGTTTTTTGTCTTACGCGAGAGGATGCGAATCACTCGACGAATCTCTCCATCTCGTCCGATTACCGGATCGAGTTTGCCCTTGCTCGCCTCTTGCACAAGATCGCGTCCATAGCGCTCGAGCGCTTCGTAGGTCGCTTCCGGATTAGCGCTCATGACTCGCTGATTGCCCCGAACGACATTTAAGGCCGCGAACAAACGATCCCGCGTCAGATTAAATGTGCCGCAGATCCTTCCAAACGCACTCTTTGGATCAGTCTCAAGAGCCGCGAGCATCAAATGCTCCACAGACACGTACTCATCTTTCAAACGCTTCGCCTCTTCTTCAGCTTTAACAAAGAGCTGTCCGAGACGAGGCGTAAGATAGACCTTCCCCGGCTCGATGCCGGGACCAGAGACCTTCGGACGCTTATCCAGCTCCTTCTCAACTTCAGCTATGAACGAGTCTTGCGGCAACTCCATCTTCTCGAACAAACGAGGGATGAGCCCGTGTTGTTGTTGCAAAAGGCTCAGTACAAGGTGTTCAACATCGACCTCGGTATTACCTCGACGAACCGCGGCGGATTGTGCCTCTTGGAGCGCCTCTTGAGATTTTTGAGTAAAACGTTGCAGATCCATAAGTAACTCTTCTTCCTTTTTGATGTGCCCTCGCGTCCCTTGATTGCTTGAGCACCCTCCTCTCTACCTATAACCATCAAAGTGTACGATTTCGACCTTTACGCCGCGCTTCGCGGATTAAATCTCGAAACCGACGCCAACTTCTCAAAGATCTCTCGCTCAGACTCCGACAGAGCTGTGGGAATAACCACTCGTATCTCTGCCAGCACATCTCCGCGACCTCCTCCTTTCTTCGGAAGCCCGCGACCCCGAACCCTTAATTTACCCCCGCTTTGGCTTCCTGCCGGCACCGAAAGCTTAATGCTGCCATCAGGAAGCACAAGGTCCACCTTCGCGCCCAAGGCCGCCTCCCACGGCGAGAGGGGCAATCGAACGATCAGATCATGATCAACCACAGAGTACCGCGGGTGAGAAGCGAACGTAACTTTGAGATACACATCACTCTCCCCCTTTTTGCCCGCAAGCTTGAGGGTCGTTCCCGCTGTGGTACCCGGTGGAATGGTAACAGATAGAGAGCGAAGCTTACCGGTGTGATCCTGAAGCTGAATATTTCTCGTGGTTCCCTTCACGGCATCATCTATCGAGATCTCATACTCAGCCTCAACCGCCGGGGTACCTCGTTGCGCCCTACCTGCGTGGCTCCGACCACCTTTGCCGCCAGGGCCAAAAGGGCCCGCACTCCCAAAGCCCGCACCACCAAATTGGCCACCGCCTCCCCCGAAGGGAGAGCCGCCTGCGCCAAAGAAGGCCTCAAAGAAATCACTAAATCCGTTCATTCCTCCGTTGCCGTCGAAGTCGAACCCTGAGGCCCCTTCCCACCCCGGCGGCGGCCTGAACTCCTGCCCCGCCTTCCAGTTGGCACCGAGCGTGTCGTACTTCTTGCGTTTCTCCGCGTCGCTTAAGACCTCGTTTGCTTCGTTAATCTCTTTGAAGCGGTCCTCCGCCTCCTTAGTCTTATTGATATCTGGGTGGTACTTCCGGGCTAGCTTTCGATACGCCTTTTGAATGTCCTCGGATGAGGCTGTTCGACCGACCCCTAATACTTCGTAATAGTCTCTAAATTTCAAAGTGTTAACCGTACGTTAGGTTAGTTAGACTGCGTCGGAGAGATGCCTCCACAACGTATGTAAGCATTTTTTTGTTATATTCCAAGGATCTCTGTCGCACTCCCGCTAAGGATAGGGAACAAACTCTCCTCTCAACCAGCTACGGTAGCGGACCACGTACTCATTCCGTAACCGATTCGACTTAACAAACATAACCTCCAGAGGATTTATCGAGAGCCCGTAGTAACAGTTATCGAAGTTGGGATCGTCATTAAGCTTTGATTTATCCTCAACCTTAGAGTTGACCGCCTCAGAGAGCTGAAACGCGAAGAGGTCAAACCCATCATTCATAAGGAGGCGCGACATCATTACTTCGTGCTCGTTAATGATAGTCTCCTTATCGCTCGTTTTCGGATCGAAGATCGAATTGTTTAACAGAATACGGAGCGCTGTCTTATCAACCGCAAATGAATACGATTGTATGTGTTTATTAGTATCAGGGTACTGCGGAAGGTAATTGATGGTCGAACCGACCATCTTAACGTCCCCCTTAAGACGATGCGTGAAGAGTTCGTACCAAGGCATCTCTTGCGGTAGATATCGCGGAAGAAAGGGCCCAAGAGCAGTTGTGTTCAGAAAGATGAACCGATCAAACTGTTCAACATCAACCGCTTTAAGACCCGCGCCCCATCCACCAAAGTCGTATCCGTTATTCTCGCGGCGAACCTCCGTCACGTTATTGAAGGGAAGGATAGGAACAGAACAGTTCGGACTGCTCACTACAAAGACATACTGGACATTAGGATCCTCCTTTACCCCGTGCTGCATAAAGAACGAGAGGTTGGAAACCCCATAGTACGTTTCATAGTACGAGTAGACGACGAGATGTCTCATTTCTCCCTTTACGAAAGGGCCCGGCCCCAGAGGCTCACAGGTAGCCCCTGCTCACGGCACGCTCCCGATAGGAATGTCGGCTTCCACGAGATATCTCTAAAGAGGTGGATCTACACCACCCACACCGCAGGTATGACTGGGAAATAAAGGTGTTATATCGCTAAGCGGCCGCGAGGATCTCCTCTATCCGATTGAGGTCAACCGGCTTCGTTAGGTGTTCGTCAAACCCCGCTTCTGTCGATCTTCTCTTCGTGTCTTCACTTCCCCATCCAGTCACCGCCACGAGCCTGAGACCTACCGCGTCTGGCATCGCGCGGATCATCTTAGCCACCTCAAATCCACTCATACCCGGCAAGCCAATATCAAGAAACACAACATCCGGCTTTAACTTTGCCACATTGGCGAGAGCGTCGGCCCCCGTGAAGGACACCTCCACGCTGTGGCCTAGCAACGTGGTAAAGAGCGAGAGACTCTCGGCACCATCTCGGTTATCATCAACGATCAAGACCCTCTTCTGTCGCGCAGGGACCCCGTTCGACGGTTCGGTAGCAGGCAGAAGCGGAGATGTCGCAACACCCTCAAGGGGGAGGGAAACTTTAAACGTACTCCCCTTGCCCTCACCCTCACTATACGCCGCCACTTCTCCACCATGTATAGTGACGAGCGACTTCACGAGCGCCAATCCGATCCCTAACCCGCCCTGCGAACGATCAAGGGTGCGATTCACCTGACCAAAGAGGTCAAACACATGTATCAACATATTTGGGGGGATTCCGAGACCGTTATCTTTTATCAGGATTTCAATATTGCCCTCGCGGTTCCTGGTGGAGATCTCTATCGTCCCTCCATTCGGGGTATACTTCGCCGCATTCGTGAGGATATTGCTTACGACCTGCGAGAGTCGCGTGAGATCTCCAAACACCCGCGCATCACCATCTTGGAGCGAGATCGAGAGGTGATGGTCACCAGCATCGATACTCGGCTTACTCGCCTCAACCGCCAGATCGATGATGGTTTCTATCCTGAGGCTCTCTCTCTTGAGGGTTAGGCGCCCGGTTGTAATCCGAGATACATCGAGTAGATCGTCAACGAGGCGAACCATGTGCGCCAATTGACGTTCCATCATCTCTCTCGCGCGCGCAGCAACTTCGCTTGCAGGATTCCTTTTTACGATAGCGAGTCCGGTACGTAGTGGGGCCAACGGATTTCTCAATTCATGCGCCAGAGTGGCTAAAAACTCATCTTTTCGACGATCCCCCTCTCGGAGGAGGTTACGCACTGCAAGCTGCTGAGTGATGTTTGAGTGCACTCCAATCGCGCGGAGCGCCTTGCCGTTCTCATCGCGTTCAATGACCCTTCCGCGGGCTAAGACCCACACCCACGAGCCATCCTTCGCTCTTAATCTGTGTTCACTCTCGTAAAAGGGGGACTTGGCTTCGAGGTGCTTCTGAAGAACCTCTTCGACCGCCGCTTTATCGACAGGGTTCAGTAGTTTCTCCCACGTACTGAAATGCGCGGGGAGTTCCTCTAAGGAATACCCCAACATCGCCCCCCACTGACCGCCGAATTGAACATATCCACTCTCGATACTCCAATCCCAAAAACCGAGCTCGCCCGCCTCAAGAGCCAACTCAAGCCTCCTTCTATCTTGCGTCGACACCTCATCCCGCCGCACCATCTCGGTCGTATCGCGACCCGTACCGATTAAACGAATAGGGTTCCCAAATCCGTTGTAAATAACCTCGCCAAAGGTCTCGATCCACCGAAGAGACCCGTTGGGATGCTTTATTCGCTGCGTCGTTTTAAAGTATCGTCCAAGACTCGCGAACACCTCTTTCAGTTCACCTTGGATGCGCTCAACATCCTCCGATAAGACCAGTCGAGTCCAATCCTCATATCGACCGCCAAATTGCCCCTCCCGATATCCGTAGAGGGCAAGCATCGCGGGCGAAAAAAAGAGTCTCTCGCTCTCGATATCCCAATCAAAGATACCAACTCCACTCGCCTTGGCAGCTAGCTCTGATCGAATCTCTTGAACTCGCAACGCCTGCTCGAGGAGCTTGCGCTCAATGATTGTAGTAGCGAGCTGAACCCAAATCTCGGTCTGGCGCAGACGTGTCAAACGATCGTCAACCGGCACCCCTTCGAAAGGGAAAAAGATAGCGAGACATCCCCAACATTCGCCCTTCGCCAATCGAATACGGCGCACGATGTATGAAGACACACCTTGCGACGCAAGAAGACACGCTGAGTCCCCTGTCGCTATTGAATCTGACGCAACGGGCACTACGAGGTCCTCTCCCTGGGCCAAGGCGTAGCCCATCGGCCCTGTTGAGGAGTCGAAGCTTCCCGCCGCCAACACTCCTAAATTCGAGCCGCTCTTGGATACGTAGGCGGGAAGATAGGTCTTCTTATCCGGGGCGCTCTGCACAATCAGAACGGCTCCATTTGACGCTATCTCGTCAAGGGACGCTCCGATTGCTTTCAAGAGCTCCTCTATCTCTATGCTCGAGCGCGAAAGCTCAGCAATCTTTAGTTCCGGGGAGATCTGTTTCATGGCGATACCAGAGATAGGAAGTATCAGCTACAGAGCCACCGATATCTGTTTAAGGGAATACTGTCAGAGCGGATCCGCTGCCCCGTATGACGAGTATCATGCTAAGGGAGATTTTCTTACGTAAATCTCACTTTTCGTGCTACCCGCGCCCCGAGAAACCGAAGGAACCCTCCTCACACCTGTTTCTAGAGCCCCCCTACCATCTTTTCCGCACAGGGGGTCCAAACGGACAAAAGTGGCGATTGACGTTCGTTTTAGAGGAACGCAAGGGGGGGGGTGTCTTATCTGTGCGAGCTTTAACGAGGGCAAAATCAACGTATCGCTGCGAAGAACGGAAGGGCAACGTGGCGCAAATTGTTAATGGATGTTTTGCAACAACGCATCGAGCTCCTCAAACGATACCGGCTTCGTCAGTCGGTGGGTAAAGCTCCAATCTCGGTCCTCGCCACTTGAATCAGGAGCTGCCCCACTCAGCGCGATAATGCGGGTGGAAGCCGTATCTGGAGACCTCATAAGCTCCTTCGCAACTTCGTATCCGCTCATATCC
>JBIIEK010000098.1:0-10884 GCA_044237895.1 Bdellovibrionota bacterium | reverse complement strand
CGTTGTCTCTTCCCTGAAATTTATCGATGGCCCCGGGGCTTGTCGTCTCCTCGCTCGAGCGAGCGCTCGACGCTATTATTGTACGGTCCTCAAAGTCGATCGTAACACAGCAATAAACTAGTCGGCCCTATTGGCTATACTGGTGGACCTTGTGAGTATTTTGCCGTGTTAAAAATGAGCTGTAAGCTTAATGGGGCTGGTGTATCTCCGACACAAGTAGATTCCTTGCGTTCCTCCCCGTAATTCCGGATGTTTACTTCCCGCAGAGATCGGTGAATAACATTCGACACAGCGGCGCCGTCCTCAAGGCAAAAAAGTCTTATACTGGCGTGGGTGTGCGTCGGCTGGTGCATCGCTTAGGGAAGATAACACGGTGGTGAGCGGGGGGCGCCTGCGCGAGAGGCGAGTAACGCCGCTCAGCGCACTTCAGCTCCCTTCTTATATCTGACAAGAGGCTGGTATGTATCTCGAACCAGGCAAACTAAGTGGCATTGGAGGGTGAGAGAACCTCGCGTTGTTTTCACAATCTGTCATGTCGCCGGCGACCCCGATTCTAAAATTTCACATAGCTCGTCGAGTTGCTCTGATCGGCGGCCAGCAGATTGGTTGTTAAACAGCCTCCATTTCATATGCAAACCTTTCGAGATCGCATCAAGGATAGACACGACCAGGGGCGCCTCCTCTCCTAATAGCTCGGATGGAGTGTGCTCTCGCAGCCCGTCGTGCAGAACGTTCATGCATTCAGCGATCCCCCGGGGAAGTCCTACTATTTGAAGAGCTGAGCACCCTGCACCTATTGCGTTGCTCGCGTGCACGCCGTTGTTAAAAAAGCAGGCTTGTAATCCGTGAAGATGCGATAGGTGACGCAACATTCGCGCCACATACGGGCGCGCCTCTTCCGCTGATGTTGAGATAAGCCGGGTCATGGATTCTCCGCTCGCTTCATTCAGCGCCGCTCTCGTAATGCCAAACACCTCCTCGAGGGCATGTTCGATATGTTTGGTTGCTTGAATGGCGAATCCGATAGCGGTTTGCGCCTGCTTCGCCGGATCGTGCCGCAGATTCATAATGTGGTCGGGCTTAATCTCTCCGGCTATTATGGCTAACTTTTCCAATCGCGTTAGATCGAGTGGACAGAGAGCCACCGCTCTCACAAACATCTGAGCAGCTCGATCGAATTGACCTGGAACAGGCGCGTATGCCATCCATCCAATAGTATCGAGCGACAACGACACTGCTTCTCGAAGCTCGACTGGAACCGTCTTGCAGAAATCCTCGCTTCTCCGTGCTCGGATATCTCCAAAGGTTGGGAATCCGCACTCTCGAAGGATAGACCACGCGAGAGTTATCGCCGCAGCCTCCTGCTTCACATCAATAGATTCTAAGCTCAATAGAGCGGTGAGCTCGAGATGTAGCTCCGCGATAGGAGATGGCATGAGGCTGGCCCCGCTAAATCCTATCACATCACTCGGCCTGCCATGTGCTCCTCTAGGCCCTTTCTGAAATTCGTTTTTATCAGTCAACATGGGAGAGATTTAACGCAGGGACATGCCTTATGGCCAGCACTTTATCCCTTTGGACGGAGCCCCTAAGGTGATGCGATCTTTTACGATTAGAAGCTGACACCAAAAGACATCTCGCGCAGAAAATATTTTCATCACCCTGATAGTGCTTGGGATGGATGTGGAGTGTGAAGTAAAGGAATGAGGGGTTACTCAAGAGGGACACGACAGGACCCCGGGTTGTCGGTAAATTTCAATGAAAGGTGTGTCGTCTTTCGTCCCAATTGCAGGTGCCTTTACGAAATTGAGCGGAACTTAATCCGTAACGAGTTTGCCACGATAACGAGATCGGACATCGTCATAAGGAGTGCCCCACTGAGTGGGCTGATTATGCCACTTGCCGCGAGGGGGACCGTGACCACGTTATACACGAGGGCCCAGAAAAGGTTCTGTTTGATCGTGCGCACGGTAAGTCGCGAGAGCTTTATCGCCGCGGGGAGCGCTGCGATAGATCCTCCCGTAAGCAGGACTTGCGATGACTGCATGGCGATATCCGACGCGGAGCTGAGAGAGATACCCACATTTGCCTCGGTCAGCGTTGGGGCGTCGTTGATACCATCTCCGACGAATGCTGCTGGATACCGTGCCTGAATATCTTGGAGCACCAAGAGCTTTTGTTCCGGTAGCTGTTGAGCGTGAATAGCTTGGATGCCGAGAGTGTTCGCGACGATCTGGCACTTAGTGAGGGTGTCCCCACTTATAAGAGACGTTGAGCAGCCGAGGGTGTGTAGCTGTTTTATAACGTCCTTAGCTTCCGCCCTAATGGAATCCGAGATCGTAAAGGATGCGATCGGTGCTCCATTTTTTGTTAAGACGATATCCTCTCGTAGGGAAACTCCAAGGCGAGAGGCGAGGGCCTGTCCCCCACATTCATAGAGGTCCCCGTTTGCGGTATGGCCTGCTAGGCCAACACCCTTTGTTTCGTTTGTTGAAGTAAAAGCAATGCTCTCATGATCGGGCCTCTGAAGGGTTTTAACGATCGCTTGAGCGATGGGATGTGACGATGTTCGCTGTAGCGCGACAAGGATCGCTTGAGCGGTTTCGGGATTAAATCCTTCGGTTGTATGCAGCTCTCCGATTGAGATCTCGCCGGTCGTCAGAGTTCCTGTTTTATCGAAGGCGATGTGTTTGACCTGTCCGAGTCGTTCAAGGGTGTCTCCACCTCGAATAAGTATTCCGTTCTGCGCGGCTCTCCCGAGCGCCACCATGATCGCCGAGGGGGTGGCAAGTCCCATAGCGCAGGGGCACGCTACAACGACGATAGCAAGTCCTCGTACGATGGCTTGAGCAGGTGTAAGGTCGAACACAAGAAGTCCTAGCGCTAGCACAAGAACCGATATGACAAGAACCGTTGGTACGAATACGGCGCTTACTGCGTCGCCGATCCTTTGAATCGAAGGTTTCTTTTGTTGAGCCTCTCGCACTAGGCGAATGATACGAGCTAGCGTTGTGTCCTCACCAATAGCGGATGCCCGCATAACTACAGAGCCGCTCGTTAAGACGGTTCCACCGATGATGCGTTCTCCTTGATTGTGATCTACGGGTAAGGCTTCACCGGTAATCATGGACTCGTCGAAGCTTCCCGAGCCGCGCTCTATGGTGCCGTCGGTCGGGGTTCGATCTCCTGAATTTATCTGAACGAGATCGCCTACAGCGAGCTCCTTGAGGGAGATCCTTGCGCTCGTCTCCCGACCTGAGTCGTCTCTTCGCAGTCGTACCACCTCTTGAGGTTGAAGGTGGGACAGCTCCTCGATTGCAGAGGTGGTCTTCTGAACCGCGAGCTCTTCCAGGAGGTGTCCGCCTAATACGAAAGTCACGATTGATCCCACCGCCTCAAAAAAGATGAGGTCGTGTGAGAAGCCGAATATGAGGGTGAGTACGCTGGCGCAATAGCCGGCTAGAATACCAGCGGAGATCAAAACATCCATGTTTGCCACGCCAGCGCGTAGGGAGCGAAAGCCGCTTGACCCAAAGTGCGAGATCCCGATTAAAAAAACCGGAGTCATGAGAATGAGCTGGTGGAGCGGATCGTGGAGCCAGTCGATTGAGAAGAACATTCCAACGAGGAGAGGGAGGGTCAACGCAGCGCTGATGGCTGTTTGAATATATAAGCCAATATCGCGACTGTGGCCGCGAGGAGACTCAACATCCGAAACCGAGTAGCCGAGGCGCTTAATGCTCTCTACTATCTCAGGTAGCTTGGTGACGTCCTCGATGAGAAAGCTAGTTCTCCCACTTGAATAGTCTACCGCCGGCTTTTCGACGCCAACTTTGGTGAGGTGCTTCTCGATAGAGAGCGCGCAGTTCGTGCAGTGGAGGCCTTGGACATGCAGTGTTACCTCTTGGACTGGTCTTCGAGGATCAAAATGGTCAGATTCCATGCACAATAGGGTAGCACGATGTTGGGGTAGAGGCACCCTTGGTTATCCTGAAAAAGGCTTTGTGACGTGACCGAAACGGACGGATTAATTGTTAAAACCGCCAGATGCCCACAGCCCGCGCCCCTCTTGTTGGCTCTCCTTTAAGGCAGCCTTGAAACGTGCGACGTGCCTGACGTTTGGCGGCATTGTCAGGAGTTGCGCATATCCGCGACTGAGCATCTCCTCGTTAATCATGGTGCCGTTTGGTAGATACGCATAGGCTAATAACCGCCCATATTTATCGCGTTCTCTGACGTCGAATTCGAGGCGAATCTCAGTGCCCGGTTTGGCGATCTCTTTCATGGTCATTGAGGCTTGATGCCCTAGCTCAACGATCGCCTTCACGTCCCGGCTACTCCTTTCCGCCTGTAGCTTGGCCCGATTGTTTTTTCGGCTTTCGGGGGTATCGATACCGATAAGTCTGACCTTTTCAATTTGGCGATTAACGCGGACCGCGATCGTGTCTCCGTCGATGACGTAGACGAGGGGGGCGGTTTTTGGGGCAGGGACAGCCCAGGATGTGGAGGAGAACGCAATGCCAGCGAGGACAACGACTGCTTTTTGGATAAAGGATCGTCTGAACTTTGAGATTAAAGGTAATCGGGCCATAAGGATCTCCGGCTTTTTAATGAGATTGTCCGTGTGTTTTCTATAGCTGGCCATGACGATCCGCACCAGCGGGCAACCGGACCACCTATGAAAAAAGGGAGGCGCAATGTAGTGTTCGAGCAGGGTGTTTATCACGGGAGTTAACGTGGGAGTCATTGCGGCGCTTATCAGCGCGTGTACTTCAACAGCGAAGGATCTAGTCAGTAAGTTAGTCTCGGGGCGAGTCCATCCGGACGTCTCGACCTTTGCCTCATTTGCTTACGCGCTGCCGTTTTACCTTGTTATCATGGTCGGATTAACACTGTGGGGCGATGAGACACTTGCATTCTCTCGGACCTTTTTCATGCTGGTCGTGCTGCGGGGGATCTCAGATGTCTGCGCGGAGGGATGTAAAATGCGCGCGTTCTCCCATGGGGATGTCTCGCTCGTGAGTGGCCTGCTCTCCCTCTCGCCCCTTGTTTTGGTGGTGCTCTCGCCTCTGATAACGGGTGACCCCGTCTCCTCGCGCGAGTTGTTGGCCATAGGGTGCATTGTGGGGGGGAGCCTCTTGCTCGTTCGTCGAGATAAAACATCTGGCAGAGTCGCTCAACCAATCGCGATTCTGTACGCTTTGGCTGGATCGTTCGCATTCGCCTTGAATACTTGTCTCGATCGCCTCGCCGTGGGCCATGGTGGGCCGGTGTTGTCGGCATTCTCGATGACCCTCTGCGCGGCGCTGCTGACGCTGCCTCTGTTGTTTCGACGACCAGGCTCAGTCGTGGAGCTACGCACGAACACTCGACAGTTTCTCCTAAGGGGTTTTTTCGAAACTGTTTTCATGGTGGCAAAGATGATCGCCCTGGTTGGCCTCTCCGCCCACGTAGTTGTGGGTCTTACGCGCATGTCGATGTTGCTCACGGTGATAGTTGGCGGTGTCATGTTTAAAGAAGGGGACAGGGTTCGTAGAATCGTCGGATCCGCGATTATGTATGGCGGACTACTGCTCTTGGTGTTGTAAGAGTTCCGATCGCCAGGGGAGGCCGCGGAGATCGGTCCCGGTCGCAACGTCGGGGACGGGGTGCTAGGAAACCGTAAGGGTCGAGAGCTGGTCTTTGTGAGCGTCGTTCCAAGGGAGCGCCGAGAAGCGCTCCTCTCCAAGGATTACTCTCTGAAGCATCGCTTGGTATGCCGGTACCCGATCTGCCCAAGTATGTTTTGCGCGGCGCGCGTTGATAACGAGCGATCGATAGACCGATTGGCTCTTGGTTGATTCTAACGCCCAGTGGGTAGTGTTGGCGAGGGCCGTGGCCGAATAGTCATTGCAAAGGAATCCATTGCCGGAAGTACTCTCAGCGCTATAGTTTTCGATTGTTGCGGAGATTCCTCCAACATTTCTCCCGATGACAAGGGTTCCGGCCGCCATTGATTCAAGTTGAGTAATTCCTCCTGGCTCAAATCGCGACGGCATAAGGAAGAATGAGCTTCCGAAGATTATCTCAAGGGCTTTGGCGTGCGGTACGTAATCGAAGTGGGATCGTATCCGTCCCGGGTACTTGGATTGAAGATATTCTACCGACTGGCGAAGGTCGACGGCTGTTTTATCACCGTCCGTCATTGGCCCAGCGATCAGAATCTGCACGTCCTCGTGTCGAATAAGGATATCTTCGAGCATTGAATGGTTGCCGTGATCCACGAACCCAGAGAGGAGCGAGAGTCCCTTCTGTTCCGCCAAGCGGCCAACGAAGCTCATGATTCGAGCGTTATCTTTAAGAGCGAGCCCGTATCGAGCTTGAATAGTTCGCTTGGTCGACGCCTTTGCCGCGAGGAGTGAATCGATTGAGTCGAGCGTGTGGGTCTCGAGTCCTGTGAGTGTTGAGAGATACCGATCTATCTCGATTTTGTTGATGCCGTTACTGATGCCGAATACTGCTCCCTTTCGGTGTTGGAGCACGTAGTCAACGCCATCTCCGCCGCCGGGAGATACGATTTGTTGGGCGTATGGCTGGCTGACCGTTAAAAGGGCGCCGGAAACGTGTTGAGCCGCGGCCATCGTAAAATTGATGAGATTCCAGCTGTGAGGGTCCCTAAATCCAAAGAAGTGATCGGAGCCAAGGCCGAGCATCGGCCAGAGGTCCTCATTGCTCAGGTTCACTGGAAGGCGTCCGTGATAATCTCCGCCACCGTTATGAATCATGTGTATCGTTTTGCAATCCCGAAGCCACTGAATGGATTGATAGCGACTGTCGAGAGCGGCAAACGCTGGTACGCATGCGGTAGACCAGTCGTTAGAGATGAGCGCTGAGGGGCGAATTCCAAAGTGGCTCGTTGCAATGGTCTCAAGGGTCGCGCGCGACAGGACGATTGCGCGGCGTAGCTGTTCGTCCGCGTAGACCGGCTGATACAACCTGTCAAACACGGACGAGTTCGAGAGAAGGAATATGCGAAGACTGCCTTTCTGCGCGAGGTACACCTTTATCGGAAGAGCTGTCGGTTGGCGACATGTCCATGTCGTGCCACTGTAGTAGGTGGGGCCTACGTTCACGGTTACAGCACCAACGTAGATCGGCTTCACCCTCTCCCCGTCCACCATTATGCCCTGTGAAAGGGTCTTTTGAGCCGAGGAGTGTTTATTTCCGTTCTCGTAGCTGTAGATAGGCGTAATAACTGATACGGGCACTCCAGCTCTGCACAGCTCAATAGGAAGACCAGAGATAACTTGTGCAAGGCCGCCGGCGGCGGCGTGTGGGCCCTCGGGTGTAGTAAACACAACCTCGCCGATGCCGTAATTGAGGAACATTGATTCAGTCGGAGAGGATGATGGAGTTCGATGTAGGACCTCTAGAATCTTGCAGAGATTCTCTGAAGGCTCTGGACTCACCTCTGCCAACAGCGCTCCGAGTCCGACGTGAGGAGCGAGGGTGGAGATATTCTCAACTTGAGCGTCGAGGGTATGGGGATTCTCAATGCTGAGCGAGAGGATCTCTCGGGAGAGCTCGCGCATCTCGCCTAACATCTGGTCGCGCTCGCTTGTGATTCGAGAGTCATCACACGCAACGTACATGGAGGCGTCGTCTCTACCGTGTTTGCCGAGCCATATCGGCTCGCTCGACCCTCGTATCTGAACAAAGACCGTTGCGCCATACCATCCGTGACTGGGGATGTGAATCTGGTGATTGATCGTATCAACCTTAGTGGCGGAGCAGTGCTGGGTGGTAACGGGCTCGTCTTGCCAAGCAGGTGAAAGTTCGTCGTAGCTACCCCAGTGAAGAAATGTGTCGATCTCAAACCCTTCAATACGGGGAAGCGAGATCTTCGCAAATATTGTAGCCGTATTGTCGGTTACCTGAGCCGATACGGGGCCCGAGAGTGAAGCGTGCTCTCGAAGGAGTGATACCGCTCTTTCAAGAAGATCTTCGGGACGCTCAGGGATGATGAGTGTCGGAGTCTCGTCTAGGTCGAGGGTTAAGGTTGGAGAGATCGTCGCAATAAGCCCAAGATCGGAGACGGGACGCGCGATGAGCGGGCGCGAGTTTTTAGGCTGGAATTCGAGATCTTTCTTGAAGATTCTCAGCAAGTCGCCGCCGAGCGTTGGTGCTGCCGCTATGATATCTCTTAGGGCGAGGTGTAGGTCATGCGATTCCTGACTTCGCAGAGAGTGGGCGAGAATCCCACTGATGTTGCGGTGAGTCTGACTACCGGGTCTGATATCAACGGAGCTTGGTAATCGGTGTCGCCCAAGTTTCTGGACTGAATAGCGCTGGGATGAAAGGTCGAGGTGTACCTCCGCTTTAATAGGGTGCTTGAGAGAGGGAGCGGAATAGGTTTGTACCGAGGGTTCTCTAAGTCCCTCAACGAGCGAGCGATACGCCGCGCAGTTCACCGCAATTTCAAACCGAATAACCTCGGCCTGGTTCATCCCTGAATTCATTACACATCCCTGTGTCTGGATGATGAATGAAAGTGGCTAAACGGTGCTGAACAAAGGGATTCCTAACTGAAAGCTTGCAAATCTGGTACATCTCTTCTGACTTCTGGGACAGTTCGTCCGGTAAGGTGGTGCCGAGAGGTCTTGGAGTGCCCCTTCTTTGGAGGGAGAGGGAAGGTGGATTCGCTCTCCTGGCTGGCCTAGCGCCCACAGCCTGTTTAGCTCCTCTTGTGGATAACAAGCGCACTCGCCTGAATGTACACTGGAAGCCACCGGGACGTTTGGTCGCTATGACCGAGGTTACCAATGCTGGTCTGGTTTTGAGAGGTGATTTTGCACGTAATCGGTGATGCCCTCTTCAAGGGAGTGCATCGGCTTGGAGTACCCTGCCGCCCTAAGCTTTTGTATCGGAGCTTCGGTGAAGTATTGGTATTGGTTTCGTAGCTCCTCGGGCATCTCGATGTAGTGGATGGAGGGTTCCTTGTCCATCGCCCTAAAGATAGCTGTAAGGAGGCTGTTCCAGGAACGGGCTTTGCCTGATCCGACGTTGAAGAGACCGTGTACCTCGGGGTTTTGCAAAAACCACCACATGATATCACAGCAGTCCTTGACGTATACAAAATCTCTCATCTGCTCGCCGTCCTTGTAGTCAGGTCGATGAGATTTAAAGAGCGAGAAGGAGCCCGTCTCTCTTATCGCATTAAAGGCCTTCCAGGCGATGCTCGCCATCGAGCCCTTGTAGTATTCGTTCGGTCCGTAGACGTTGAAAAATTTCAATCCAACTACCTTGGAGAGGATGTTGTTCTCCTTGGCCCATAGGTCCATGCGCTGTTTAGAGTCACCATAGGGATTAAGAGGTTTGAGCGACTCAAGCGCTGCTACGTCGTCGTTATAGCCTTGGGCGCCATCACCGTAGGTTGCCGCGCTACTTGCGTATATGTAACGAATCTCTCTCTCAAGGCAGTATTGAGCAAGTGTCTTTGAGTATTCGAAGTTGTTCTCTTGGAGATACTGAAGGTTCTTTTCAGTTGTGCTTGAGCATGCTCCCATGTGCACGATCGCCGAGATGCCCGAGGGCAGGGTGTTCATCCGTATCGAGTCGATGAACTCCTGCTTGCTGATAAATTGTCGAATGGATTTGCCGGCAAGATTCTTTTCACGAGCCGCCGATGTCAATTCATCGACCACAATGATGTCTTGCACGCCCTCAGCGTTAAGCCTCGCTACAAAGGCGCTTCCGATAAATCCCGCTCCACCAGTTACAACGATCATGTCTGTCAGGTTACCTGGGATCCCTTGTGTGTGTCCAGTTTGGCAATAATATCGCCAAAAAATGGGGGAAATCAGTAATCACCCATCGATCACGTTGCCAACCTTCGGAGTAGACGGAGCCCCCCATCTAAAACTACCATATGCGTATGCCAAGCTCGTCGTCATCTCTTTCGGGGAGAAAGCCCTTTCTTACCGCCCGCTGGGCCAACCTCATCATGCTTAACTGGGAGGTGCCTGAGGCTATGCTTGAGCCGCATCTCCCCCGAGGTGTCGAGTTGGACCTTTTTCATGGCAGGTGTTTTGCGAGCATCGTAGCGTTTCAATTTCTGGATACTCGGGTCCTCGGGTTCGGTATACCGGGCCACCGAGCCTTTGCCGAGGTAAATCTACGATTTTATGTGAAACGAAGTGTTAACGGAGAAGAGCGTCGGGGCGTTGTGTTTATCAGTGAGTATGTACCCCTGTTTTGGGTCGCGTTCATAGCGCGAGCTCTCTACAACGAGCGGTATTCTCGTGTCCCGATGACGATGGTGGTGAACGCCTCTGAGGAGGAGCGCGAGCTTGACTTTGCCTGGCGAGCCGGCGGTTCTTGGCACCACCTTCGGTCCAATCTGGCAGGCGCACCCGAAGCGCTCGCCTCGGGCTCTCAAGAGGAGTTCATCGCCGAGCATTACTACGGATACTCACGCCAGCGAAATGGAAGAACCGTGGAGTATAAACTTGAGCACCCCTCGTGGCGGGTCTGGAAGGATGTGCCAGTGTCGTGTGAGTGGCGACCGGCTCTCTCCTATGGAGCGGCGTGGGGAGTGGTGTTGTCCGAGCCTCCGGCGTTCTCTTTTGTGGCGGAGGGGTCTGCCGTGTCTGTCTCACATGGGCAGGTTGTTCCGTAGCCTACGGTTATAAATGCAACGTGGAATGAATATGGAGGGCCGGCGGCCTCGTCGGCCGCAGGTACAAATATTTCGATTCGGTTGATGTTGGGAGTTTAGGCAAACCGGCGAGGCCGGCGCCCTCCAGGAATGCCCGTTACGGGTTGGTAGGAATCCCGTAGTTATCGTGGGTACAAATGCAACGTGGGATGAATATGGAGGGCCGGCGGCCTCGCCGGCCGCAGGTA
>JBIIEK010000143.1:0-7850 GCA_044237895.1 Bdellovibrionota bacterium | reverse complement strand
GTTGCTATGCTCACGATTGAACTGCTCGGAAGTTGTTTTACCATCGCACGAATCAAGACTAGAAAGGGGCTAAATGCATGAGACGTCTCTCTACGATCACCGCGCTAACTATCTCGTCACTCACTTTTGTGTGGTGTTGCCCTCCAGCCGTGGCGGATACAACAAATGCGGTATTCGCCTCTCAAAATCCGGCCGGAGCTAATTCCGTCGCCTCGTTTGTGCAAAATCCGAGAACCGGAAACCTCTCATTTGTAGGCGAGTACGCCACTGGAGGGACCGGAGATCCCTCAATACAGGCGAACCAATCTCATGCACTTGCCTCAAATGGTAGCCACCTCTTCGTCACAAACGCAGGCGATGATTCCATCTCGGTATTCACTATCAAGCGTGGTGGAAAGCTTTCATTGAAGCGGACCTATCCGTCAGCAGGAAGTAATCCTGTGAGCCTCGCGGTCATAGGGAGCCGACTACTCGTAGTCAATCAAGGCTCTGGGGAGGGCCTTAAAGGAAACATTCGAGCATTTCAGATTAGAAGAAGCGGCAGCTTGAGTCGAATTCGCAGTGCTCATTTCGACTACCTTGCTTCAGACGTGCCCGTAGAGGTTATCGTCAACTCAAGAAATAGCTTTTTCTCTGTCGCTCGCTCAGGAGCCAACGCGCTGGACTTTTTCAAATTGAATAACGATGGAACGATCGTCCGAACCGATACAGTGGCCGGCGTTCAAGATCCCCTCGGAGGAGTAATGAAGTCCTCCCCTCAAACTATCGCGCTCTATACCCTGCCCGATGAGGCTCAACCGGGCGTCACCTCGGTCTACGTATCTGGCGAAGGAAAGGCTCAATATCAACACCAAGAAATTCGCGAGGACCTACAAGATCCCTGCTGGGCCGCCATCCACAGAGACCAGCGTCGATTATGGCTTTCGTCATTCAAAACACGCGCTTTGAGCCTCTATACAATAAGCGATAACGGAGCGATGACGGCAGTAAGTGATTACATCACCCATACCACCGGACCAGGCTCGGTTGATATCACAACAGATAAGGCAGGTGCCTTCCTTTTCAGACTGCGAGCATATCCGGCCCCTACAGGTAGTGGTCCGATACAACCCTACGTGGACACGCTTAAAATTCAGGGCGGTAGCTCCCGGAACGCGGGACTATCTCTTACTGACGAATCGGCACTCCCCTCCTCGTGGTCATCGTCTGCACCAACTGGAATACTTGCGGTGCAGGTGAACACCAACTAGCTACTCCGTCAGATACGGGGCACTAAAAGGGTGAATGCTAAAAAGAGGCCCCCACGCTACCGCGCGAGCCGCTACTCTTGAAGCTGGATAAGAATTTCATGGCGGCCTTCTGCGGTACCTGACTCGTCACTCAAAGCAGATCCACTTCATTAGCTAGAACAGACCAATGCTTTCCGGCTCCTCGAACCCAATCGCCGGCGAATATCCGCCGGTTTTCATAGAACTGAAAAACGCTCGAGTTGTGTCCCCATCTGGGAATATACCGATAGTATTCTCCCACCGTGTGCGGATCCGAAGGGTCCTCGCTAGCGATAGCAGCAGACATATTCACAAAGTCAAAGAGCCCGTTACCTGTCGCTAAGTGCATTAAGGTAGCGTACTGTCCCGCCTTCGTCGGACCATGCTCGGCAAGCTCCTGGCATCGCAGCTGAATAACACCGAGGGTTTTTAAAAGAAGTTCGCTCCCCTTGGCAGCATAGAAAAGTCCGAAGAGAGTCGGCCTGGGTGGCGGGTCTCCGACAACAAGCGCGGTAGCCTTTTTATTGAGCTGCCCCACCGCGTCATCAACCTCCAACGTGTTGAGGCTTCCACGAATCTCAACATGCGTATCGGCATAAAAGCCTCCATGCAAG
Source organism: Bdellovibrionota bacterium (assembly GCA_044237895.1). Lineage (GTDB taxonomy): Bacteria > Bdellovibrionota_C > UBA2361 > UBA2361 > OMII01 > OMII01. The sequence goes on along the minus strand of JBIIEK010000143.1, from coordinate 5,968 downwards.
TAGAGGTGCACGAACCGAGCGATATCGGCCCTCATGCAGTAAATCTTAAACGAATCAAAGTAAGAATGAAGAAGGGGAAAGTGCTTCTGTAAAAATATCCGCACTTCCGGCTTGCTGATCAATCCGATCGTGTAATCCCTATTGGAAACGCCCCAGCTCTCGAGGGTCAGAGATACTGGATTCGAGGCTTCAAGGAGGGGCTCATCCCAATATGAATACAATCGCTTCTCAATCTGAACGACCTCGGATAGCAGCGCCATCGTTACACCTTCGCACACTCACCAACAAAACTATCGGAACGTTCTACCCAAAGAAGAGCGCTTTAGTCAGTTTATCAAGCCTTTAAACCGACTCTATGACGTAGCCCGTGATGTGACTAGTGCGGCTTTCATACCGCGCCACGACCGGACTGGCGGAGCCTCGCGGACCGCAGGTGGAAGTGTTTCGACGTGATTGCCATCGCGAGTTGCCGCTATTTGAATACGATCATCTCAAATATCCTTAATGATTTAACTATTTTGTCAGGCTGACTTATGGCGACGGCAGTAGACTTTGGGTCACGCTTGAGATACCCTCGGACCCGCTTCAATTCCCATGGAGAGGTGGCCGAGTGGCTGAAGGCGCCTGATTCGAAATCAGGTATACCGGAAACGGTATCGGGGGTTCGAATCCCTTCCTCTCCGCCACGTTTTTCCAACAGTCCCCAGCAATGTGAAGATCGCAAGGTGTGACCTGCGCCATCAAGGGCGCCCCGCGAATACTGCTCCACCCAAGTGAGAGTGCCGTCGAGTAAGGTCACTGTCGAGGGGTCGTACCTATCGAACCCTCACGAGAATCGCGAGTGAGTCACGCTTTAACACTTCGAAATCTTCACTATCAGCGAGCTTCGCGCCCAAAGGCTCATTCGCGCGGATAAGCGAATAGTGGACCGAAGCATCCTGTGCATACTTCTTGAATGCTCGATCATCTCCGGATCGCATTAAGGTAAAAAATCTATCGTAGTCTTGATTGAGGTTCTCTCGATCATCCAAAACCGGCTTCAATCGCCCGCCTCCATACCACGTGACAGCGCCGCCCCAATTCGGATCAGCCAACACGCCAGCAGGTTCGATCGATTGAACCTCCTTTGCTAGGTATTCAATCATCTCGATCGGTTGACGAGACCTGCTTGGTCCATAGACGCTCTGTCCAATGATGCCATAAAGAGGAACCGATTGGGCCAGGACGCCCCATAAAGCCAGCGTTGCTGCGGATAAAAACACACAAAACCCTCCCGCCTCACGTCTCTTACAGAACGCCTCAACGCGCTCTCCGATAGCTATCAATCGAAGCGATAAGAGCGCTCGAGCTTTGGCGCCCAACCATGAGGAGATCTCAGTTAAGGCGATTGCGAGGGGCGCGCACGCAACGATCGCAAAATAGGGCAGAAACCTCACTCCGTTCAGGGTCAGCGCCGCGAACAACAAAAGGAGAGCCCCTTCGAAAACCGATATTTTATCTCGGATAGAGCTAGAAATTATTGCTCCACCGCCAATCACAAAGAGAAGTCCGAGAAAGAGATCTCCCTCAGCAGAGTTTAGTGCAAGGGGTAACCATTCACTGGTGGCGCCTCCCCGAAGGAGGTGATCGATATGAGTCTGATACAGCTCTATGCCGTACGGGTTTATGAACGTTCCAAAAACTACCGCTCCAAGAGCCCCTAGACCTAGAAGCCCCACCCATAGGGTCGATTTTTTTTCACGTCGCGCGAGCTCAAGAGGGAGAGCGAGTATAGCGACCACCAGCGCAACCAAACCCAAAACAAAAGAGGGATGAATATTGGCCCAGAGAGCAAAGAGGGCGGCACATCCGATAATACGTTTTTTTGATTGCGACTCCCCCCGACAAGCGCCTTCGAACGCTCTTAAAATCAACACAAACGAAACCGCAAACATGAGAAAGCTCAACAACACAGGACGAAGAACAAAGTGAATCGAGGCGAGTCTCTGTGTTAGAAACACACTAATCAACGCGGCCACACTACAGACCTTCCGCCGCACCACAAATGTGTAAAGCGGCCCCCAAAACGTTAGAAGAAATATCGCAGAGAATGCGGCATAGAGAGCAGCCCACGAGCCACGCTGATACGTGAGGAAGATAAGAAGATCGCTCAACCACTGGTCCGCCCTCCACGCCCTCTTATCCAAAGAGAATAAGAATGGTTCCATAACCGGCACGCTCTGGTGCTCAACGATCCACTCTCCTGTCTTCAGGTGCCAGCCAACTCCCGGGTCGTCCGCGAAACCTTGCATCTGCAGCAGCGCCAGGACAACGAACGACACCATGAGCCCACACTCTCTGGCTCCAAAGGAGAGCGGGGGGAGCGTTATGTTCCTTAAAAAAGAGCGCATAGGGACGCTAGCATTCGACGAGGTGCGCTATGATACTTCGAACAAAGAGCTCCGAGCCGACAGCGGCCGCTGATTGGACGAAAGCACCAAAGTCGATCGCCGCTTCGTGCGAGGCCTCATCTGAAATTATGCGACCAACGGCAAATGGGATGCCGTGCTCAACACACACTTGCGCGACCGCAGCACCCTCCATCTCAACACATTTCAGATTTGGAATAGCAGAGGTGAGATCGTCCCGCTCTTTATTATCGCACACAAAGGTATCTCCACTCGCGATAACACCTCGATGGACCTTCGGTAGATTCTTCGTAAAGCTACCGACCCCGCGAACATACTCCGGAGTGGTCACAAGTCTTGAAGCAGCCTCATGCGCGACGGAGACAAGCTCTTCAGCGCACCGCATCTGGTTCACCCCAAGAAGTGGGATGTCAAATCTCTGAAATCCCATAATACCTTTCAGGTCGATGTCGTGTTGAACAAGCGATTCCGCGACAACAATATCCCCGATGCGGACGGAGCTATCCGCCGAGCCGGCCACCCCGGTAAAGAGAACCGCGTCAACGTTGTACTGATGTATTAGGATGCTCGTGGTGACTGCCGCCGCGACCTTGCCAATTCGCGAAGACACAAAAACAAGCTCGAGCCCCTTATGGGATGCTGTGAGGAATGTGCGCGGGCCGACAGCTGCAGATTGGGCAGTTTCATAGCGTTCCGCTATGAGGCGAAACTCTTCGTCCATTGCGGTCATTATCCCGAGCCGGCGAACAGCGCGAGGGGATGCGGGGGTACTATTCATGCGCCGTTTTTACAACGGCTTCAGCTGCATGGGCTAGAGTAATATCCGCGGCCGCGCGAGCGCGTGCATCCACCAGCTCCTGGGCCGGCTTCGCCACCGTTATGGCCACTTTCTTGGGTCGAAGCTTCATCTCAACCGATTCAAAGCCAACGTACTCATTTAAGCGGGCCTTGCTTCGTCGCCACTGGTATTCAAAAAGGCACATACGCTCGACGTCTACGTACTCTCCGTTGCGGTAGAACTCTCTCCGAAGTCGACACTCCTTCTTGAATCCAGCGAACTTGTAAATATTAAGACCTGGCGTGTTGTTTGGAAGGAGGAGGAGATAAATCTTATAAAGGTTTAAGATGTCGAAAGCGTACTTAATGCCCAGAACAAAGCCCTGCTTTCCGAAACCTCTTCCCTGGAATTTTTCATCAATAATGATGTCGATCTCGCACTTACGATTAATTTCATCGATCTCGATCAAGCTCAATACACCAACGCTTGAACCTGAAGCGATCTCCTCAATTACAAAACGTCGCTCAGTGGTCGTGTGCACGTACTTTTCATAGAGGTCTTCAAGCTCCCGCAGGGTCTCGAACGGCTCCTCGAAGAAGTAGTTCATCGTCTTGTAGTTGTTGTGCAGTCGATGGAGAAAGATGAGGTCAGCTTTCTCAAGCGCTCGCAATTGAAGTGTGTGACCCTTAATCATGATTATCTACTCCGGAAAGTTTGGTTGCCCTGAGTTCTGTAGCGCAGAAAGATATGTGCACAATCGCCAGGGCGAGGCGCACTATACCTCATTTCGAGAAGGGTTGAGACACGACGGGGGGCAGAGAACCACCTAACTAGCTGACTTGACTATGCTTTATTTTTATCTTCCTCAGAATCCGCACTCAACTATTGACTGTCATACTAGGGGGTTACGCAGGCTCATTTTTGTAGCGGGCAACTGAGGCAACCATCCAATCCGATCAGAAATAAACACCTCGTCCGGCGGATTGAATATCACAAGGAGGCCCTGACAACGGTCATCGATACCGATCTTCACGCATCACGGTAACTAAGACACGACGGCGAACCTGATGTGGAAAGGGTGTCTACAGAAGATGCATTTGACTGAGGCAGCTCGCCGCTATTCTTTTGCTACCTCCGATACTGGACTGAAGCCTCCCAACGGGAGCCTGCTCTTTGTTTGTTGGTCAAAGAACAGCCCCCTACTACGCAAGGAGATCCGTGCAGACACGTCCTCCTGGAGAAACCTGACTATGCTCGTGCGCAGAAACACCAACTCTCCCCGCAGGAGAAGAGGGAGAGAGAGAGAGTTTTTCAAGCTCTTCATGTCACATAAATAGACGGTGAGGCTTTGCAAATACCTTAAGCAACTTCACCGCCACGTACATAAAAGTGGCGAAAAACATGAAATAAACGAAGAAAGCCGTCAAGCAAGGCTGCGTCATCAAGGAGATCACGCTCAGAACGACGTGACTCTAGTCACAGACGTTCGACCCATAACTACCCAGAACGATACCTTGAGAGGAGAAGGCGTTCACCTCTGACGAAGCGCCTCTCGTGAGTCATCTCTTATAGATCTTCAAGAGCCTCTCGACGAAGAGGGCCGAGCCCCTCACAAGGCGAGCAAGGTCGATTCCTTTGAGCACACCTCTGAAGACGAGATGTTGAACATCGCGACTACAATCGAGAGGTGGATTGAATCGTGCTCGTTATTATCGATCAGGGAATAGCAACCCTGACAACGCTGGCCCGACCCCTTTCGTTGGCGAACCTCCAGATCCGCCGAGGCAAAGGGTGGAGGGCTGCCGCCATGAGCGATCTCGGCGAGGGCCGCCCACTTTTAACGGTTTCTGGCGAAGCTCTTCGATACCGAAGGACGAGCTTTGCGCGGGGGCTCTTGGCCGGCACACTAGCTTTGACTCTGGTAGTCACGGTTCTTAAGAGCCCGCTTACCCCCTCCCTTTTTCACCTCCGCGCGAGTCTCGATCTGTCAAAATCGGGTCTTTTAGGCCCCTTTTCGAGGCACGCCTCCTTGAGCTCCGTTCGGGGTCGTTTTTCGGCGCCCCAATCCACCCTAAATCCGTGCATTTTTCAGGGCTTAGAGGCTTATTTCACCTTGAACAATAGCCCCCCTCGTCCTAGAGTAACTGAATGGAAAATCAACCATCTGTAAGCCCAATCGCCATTGAATCAGAGATGCGTCAGTCGTACCTCGACTACGCCATGTCCGTTATCGTCGGACGAGCCCTCCCGGACGTCCGAGACGGTCTAAAACCCGTACAGCGCCGCGTTCTCTACGCGATGCTCAACGAAGGTCTTGTCTCGAACCGTAAGCACTCCAAGTGCGCGGGAGTCGTGGGCGAAGTTCTTAAACGGTACCATCCTCACGGCGATATGCCGGTATACGAGGCGCTCGTTCGTCTTGCCCAACCGTGGAACCTCCGTTACCCCCTCATCGATGGACAAGGCAACTTCGGCTCGATCGACGGCGATCCTCCTGCGGCATACCGATACACCGAGTGTCGAATGACCTCCCTAGCGGAGCGGCTCCTTGAAGATATCGAGAAAGAGACGGTCGATTTAACACCGAACTTCGACGACTCGACCATGGAGCCAACGGTCCTTCCCTCCGTCATTCCGAATCTGCTCGTAAACGGAGCCAACGGAATCGCGGTAGGAATGGCCACACACATCCCTCCACACAACCTCTCTGAGGTGATTGATGGAGCGCTCGCCGTTCTTAAGAATCCAACTCCATCACTCCAAGAGCTTCTTGCTCTCATTC
>JBIIEK010000013.1:0-30060 GCA_044237895.1 Bdellovibrionota bacterium | reverse complement strand
GGGAGCCACGATCTACGGTCGAGGCGCTATCATAAGTGCGTACTCAACGGGTCGCGGAATCATTCAGGTTCGAGCGAAGGCTCAATTTGAGAAGCTCAAAACGAAGAGTCGCGAAGCCGATATCATCGTTATCACCGAGATCCCATATCAACTCAACAAGTCGAGACTCCTTGAAAAGATCGCCGAACTCGTAAACGAGAAGCAGATCGAGGGGATCTCCAAGCTTCGCGATGAGAGCGACCGCCAAGGAATGCGTATCGTCATCGAGCTTAAGCGTGACGCTACTCCTGAAGTGGTGATGAACCAGCTCTACAAGCTCACGCCGCTTCAATCGAGCTTTGGTATCGTTAACCTCGCTATCGTAGATGGCAAGCCCGTTATCTGCACGCTCCTGGAGCTCCTCACCCACTTCTTGAACCACCGACGCGACGTCGTAACGCGACGAACTGAGTTCGATCTCAAGAAAGCTAAAGAGCGCATGCACCTCTTAGAAGGATTCCGCATCGCGCTCCTTAACCTTGACGAGGTTATCAAGCTTATTCGAGAAGCGAGTACTCCAAAGGACGCGCGGGATGAACTCATCGGTCGCTACAGTCTTTCAACGATTCAGGCTCAAGCTATCCTTGACCTGCGCCTCCAAAAGCTCACCGGCATGGAGCGCCTCGCTATCGAGCAAGAGTACAACGAGCTTGCTAAGTTAATCGAAGACCTTCTCGGCATTCTCGGAGACTCGAAGAGAGTCGACGCGATTATCGGCGCCGAGCTTCTTGCGGTAAAAGAAAAGTACGGCGACGCACGTCGCACCGAGATCGTTGACGACGGCGGCGAAATCAACATGCAAGACCTCATCGAGGACGAGCAGATGGTTGTCACTGTAAGCCATAAGGGCTACGTCAAGCGAACGTCGGTATCTGAGTACCGAGAGCAAAAGCGCGGTGGCAAGGGCGTGATCGGGGCATCCTCAGATGACGAGGATTTCGTTCAGCACCTCTTCGTTACATCCACCCTCTCGGATCTCCTTGTCTTTACAAGCTTAGGCCGTATGTACTGGCTCAAGGTGTATGAGATTCCAGAGTCCGGTCGCACCTCTAAGGGACGCGCGCTCGTAAACCTTCTTGAGTTCAAGGAGGAAGAGAAGCTGTGCACCATCCTTCCAGTTCGAGAGTGGGGTGAGAACTCGTTCGTCGCGCTCGCGACGAGGCAGGGAATCATCAAGAAAACGGCCCTCGAAGAGTTCTCGCGCTCTCGTCGCAACGGCATCGTTGCATGCACCCTTGAAGAGGGGGATACCCTGATAGGCGCCGCAATCACAAACGGGAAGGATGATATCATCCTCGCGACTCGTGATGGCATGGCGATTCGATTCCAGGAAGATCAGGTTCGCGCCATGGGACGTTCAGCCCGTGGTGTAACCGGCATTCGCTTCGACGGCGACGATAACGTAGTGAGCATGACCGTTGTTCAGAACGGATCGAGCGAGATCACTACGCCCGAAGGCGCAACTGAGGAGCTTACCCTCCTCACGGTATGCCAGAACGGATTCGGCAAACGAACGAAGGTTTCTGAGTACCGCTCTCAGAACCGTGGCGGTAAGGGTCTCATCGACATCCAAACTGAGGGTCGTAACGGTCCAGTAATTGAAGCTATGGCCGTAACAAGCTCAACGGGTGTCATGCTCATTACCTCTGGCGGTAAGATTATCCGCACCAGCGCTAACGATGTGTCCGTCATTGGACGCAATACGCGGGGCGTTAAGATGATCGATCTCGACACCGAGGAGAAGGTTGTCGCAGTAGCTCCAGCCTCAAGCGAGACCAACGGCTCAGACGAGGGATCGCCCGGAGAGACAGCGCCACCATCTGAAGGTCAGATCAACTAAGTCATGACCACTCAGAGCCCCTCGGGACCATCCCGACGCATAGCGGTTGTTGGAATGGGGGCATGGGGTTCCGCCCTAGCGCTTCATTGCGCTCGAGCCGGCCACTCCGTTGTCGGATGGAACAGAGACAGACTCGTTGTAGAGAAGGCGCAGAGAGCCGGAGAATTTCAATTCGCCGGCTCTACGCGCCCGCTTCCATCAAATCTTAAACTTACCCACGACCTTCAAGATACCGCCAACGCGGAGATGACGATCATCGCTCTTCCCGCCCGAGCGTGGGCGGAAGTTGTGCCCCACTTAACCACTCGCGCTATCGTGAGCGCTACGAAGGGGCTAGAGAGGGACTCGGGCCTCACCCCGCTTTCATACGCGGCAGAGAAGCTTAGTGTGGCGCGCGACACACTTGCAGTCATCTCGGGCCCCAGCTTCGCATCAGACCTGGTCGCCGGTCATCCGATCTCAATAGTAGCCGGCTCAACATCCGAACCGCTCGCTCACGAAGTAGCGACTACGCTCTCGACCGAGTCGCTGCGCGTCTATACTTCAACGGACCCTCTCGGCGTTGAGCTCGGAGGGATATTAAAGAACGTAATCGCTATCGCAGCGGGAGTATCAGATTCGCTCGAATACGGGCCCTCAGCCAGAGCAGCGCTCATCACCCGCGGACTCGCCGAAATGGCGGCACTAGCGACAGCAATGGGCGCGAACTTTAAAACGCTGTCCGGTCTCTCTGGGCTTGGCGATCTCTTAATGACGGCGACGGAGAATCAGAGCAGAAACAGGGCGGTAGGATTACAGCTCGGTAAGGGCGCAAAGCTTGAGGACGTTATCGCCTCCCTGGGGTCGACGGCAGAAGGAGTATCGAGCGCTCCACTCGTACAGAAGGTCGCGCGAGAGAAAGGAGTGGAGGTTCCAATCACGGATCAGGTGGTCAGGCTCCTCCGCGGAGAGGTTATTCCTGGCGAGCTTACCAAGGCCCTCATGAGTCGACCGTTACGACGCGAATTTTAAGGGGCGTCCGCGATAATTACGCGATGCGCCCGGTCCCTCGACGATCGTCCCTGGAGGGCCGGCGGCCTCGCCGGCTTGTCGCGACCCGCGACATCAATCACATCGAAATATTTGTACCTGCGGCCGGCGAGGCCGCAGGCCTTCATCGATCGCGGCCGATTAAAACGAGCGGTCGCAGAGAATAAGGATAAAGAAGAGCGGAAGATAGATAACAGAAGCTCGGAGTAGCTTCTTTGCGTCCTGCACCGAATGGCTTCTAAAGAGATTCCATCCGATGATAAGCATAGAGAGACCTAAGCCAAAGATCCCCCAGGCGTACACCTGCCCGGCCATGCCAAAGAACGCCGGAAGAAGCGACACTGGCAGCAGCAACAAAGAAAAGCCGATCACCTGCCTGAAGGTACTCAGTCCATCGGGCTCAACAACAGGCAGCATCTTAAAACCGCCGCGTGCGTAATCATCCTTATACATCCAAGCTATCGCGTAGAAGTGAGGGTGTTGCCAGACGAAGAGGATAAGAAAGAGCAGCCACGCGCCGAGATCAAGCGACCCGGTTGCCGCAGTCCATCCCCCCATCGGAGGAAGCGCTCCGGGAATCGCTCCGACAACGGTATTCCACCAGGTCACCCGCTTGAGCGGAGTGTACACAAGCACATAGAGGAAAACAGTGAGGAGAGAGAGGAATCCTGTAAGAAGATTTACCTGCCACGCAAGGAGACCGACTCCCATTAACACGAGCGTGATCCCGAACTCCAGCGCCTCGGGGGGCGAGATGATCCCCTGCGGAATCGGGCGAGTCTTTGTGCGGTTCATGAGGATGTCGCAATCTCGCTCGATGTAATTGTTGAGAACCGCCGCCCCACCAGAGCTAAGAGCGGTGCCGAGCAACATAATGATAAAGGTGTCGAGAGGTTGAAGACTCTTCGCGCCCAAAAAGAACCCAGCAGCGCTCATAACGAGAACCATCGTCAAGATACGAGGCTTCGTGAGGCACACGTAAGCGGATACTTTGTCATTGTTGCGCCGTTGCATAGTGACATCGATCTTAGGCACATGGGGCTATGGTGTCAACGTGGGCAGCCCACTTAGGTGCATGATTTTCTTTAAAGAACTATTCCGGCCCGCTGGTTCTCTTCCTCAGACCAGTAGACCATGAACGCTCTACCAATGACCTGCGAGACCGGAACAAACGGATCCATCCAGAAGCGAGAATCCTCAGAGTTGGCACGGTTATCCCCGAGAACGAAAACCTTAGCCGTTGGCACCTGGTAGGGACCGAAGTGGTACCCTTCATACGAGGTGGTCATACGTTGTATATATGGCTCCGCCAGGGGTGCTCCGTTGATATACACCTGGGCATCAAAGATCTCGACAACGTCCCCCTCCAGAGCGATGACCCGTTTAATCATCGCAGTCGGGTCACCGTCGCTAGATCCTACAGACACCGTGCGCTTAAACACAACGATGTCGCCCCTTTTTGGGCGTGACCACTCCAGGAGCGCCTCATCCAGAAGAGGCATGCGAAGTCCGTAGAGAAACTTTGGAACCAAGATATACTCGTTCGCCCTAATAGTCGGAGTCATCGACCCGGAGGGAACAAAGAAAGCCTCAACAAAAGACGCCTTAAGAACTATCAGCGCAACGATCGTCAGGAGTGTGTATCTCAACCAAATCATCGGAGACCTTTTAATGGCTCGTCTCACGATCTTCTTGGTAGCTCGCCGGCGCCGCTCCTTCCAGAGAAACTCCCTAAGCTCACACTCCCATTCAACGTTTGACGTCACGCGCATTGAGTAACCCACCTTAGAGTCTCGATTATGAGCTCTCAAGATGGTGCAGTAGGGTTATGAGCTAATCAAGATTGGAGAGCTCTTCTTCAATGCGCTTAAGATCCGCTTCTGAAAGCTTATTCTTCACATCGGGTCCGGTCGAAACTAGGGAGCGCTTCTTCCGACTACTTGAGACACCCATCGCGATACCCAGTCCGATGACGACAAATCCGATAGGAACAAGCCACACTAGCGCCCCGACCCCCTGAAACCGGGGAACGGTCCTATACTTGTCACCGTATCGCGCGAATACGTCTTTCAGGATCTCCTCGGAGGAGGTACCGGACTCCAATTTTTGCCGCATCTCGGTCTTAAGCTCGGTCGCTTTGGCGCTTGGACAGTCGTTCAGCGATCGCCCTGGACAGAACGGACTAAACACCTGCTGATAAATCTGGGTTGCCTCCCGATCGAGGGCCTCGGAGCGTTCATCAGCAATACATACTGAAAGCGTTCCCGCGATCAGCGCACTAACCATTAGAGTTCTTCTCATTATGCAGCGATACATGGCGCTCCAAATTCAGCCCGGTAAGCCTCTATGCGGGCACGGAGGGCGTCATCGATCCTAAATCCAGATGAATTCGTGCCAGAAAGGTACGAGATAATATCGTGGATATTCACAATTGAGGTGATCTTGATGTCATGGTGCTTTTCAGCCTCCTCAACTGCCGAGCACTCCCCTGATCCCTTCTCAGCTCGGTCAACCAGGATAATAACTCCTGCTATCTCCACGCCAACCTTCTCCCGAAGAAGGGGAACGATCTCATTTAGAGTAGCGCCTGCCGTCACAACGTCCTCAACGAGCACGACTCTCATTCCTTTGCTCAGAGGCTTGCCGACAAAATCCCCCCCTTCGCCTCGGGTCTTCGACTCTTTTCTGTTGAAACAAAATCCGATGTTCTTATTGTGGTTTTGAGCCAAACTCATCGAGGTGGAAACACATAGGGGAACCCCTTTATACGCTGGGCCGAATATAGCATCGACGTTATCGAGCCCAAGATCGACTATCTGTTGTGCGTAAAAAGAGGCGAGCTTTGCGATCTTTTGTCCGTCATCAAAGCACCCTGTATTAATGAAGTACGGAGCCTTCCGACCCGACTTTAAGAGGAACTCACCGAATTTGAGCGCGTTACTTGCGATAAGAAAATCAACGACAGCGCCGCGATCCAAATTTTTCTTCATCATACAGTTCTTTGCTCCTTTGAAAGAATCTCTCCGCCCACTTCGTTACACTGCACCGAATCGCCCACGACGTATGCTCCCGTCTTCAGCAGACAGAATGCGCAGCACTGACCTCTCGCCGGGTTCGGAAAAACGGAGACCACTTTTCCGAGCGCCTGCCCGCCGGGTGAAACGACGCGAGCACCTGGGCCGATCTCACCCGTGCCTCTAAATACCACGCGCTCCATCGTCCGTGGAAGTTTTCCTATCGCGTCACTACGCTCAAGTACCTCCTGCCCGACGTAGCACCCCTTCGTAAACGAAACCGCCTCTCGCAAGCCCGCTTCCGTGAGAATTACCGAATCATCAATTTCATCCGGAAACTGCGCGAATCCCTCACTAAAGCGATGAAGGTCGTACGTCTCCTTATCTAAGGGCTCCCCCAACGTGCTTTTGAGTATCTCCGACATCGCTGCAACATCAGCAGAAGTTATAAGAAAATCAGTTCCTGTAGGAGCTATTCGCCGGCGAGGCATGGAGAGGAGCTGAGCCGTATCTGGTAGCTCGAGTTTTAAAGTATCGTCCCCTGACAGATGGCCGACCAGGCTCTCAGATGATACGTCAACGATCGATACGCGGTCAGCAACGATATACCGACCAACTGCGGCGAACAGTAGTTGGCGAGAACCAGCCTCGCTCACCAAATAAAAGAGATCTTCTGACACCACATATACGGTGAACAACCCCTCAACCTTACCCTGAGGAGTGAGCGCACCCGCTATCAACGATGTTCCAGGCGCCGCTGTCCGAAGGTCGTTACTCAAACGATTATTCAAGTAACGACGCGCGTCCTTACCGGAGATCTTAAAAACTATCGGGGATTGATGGAGGTACCAAGATGAGATCATCGGATCACATTAAAGATTCGAGAGAGGCTATCCCATGACCAAAACACAATCACCGCACGACCTTTAATCCTAGTCTCATCGAGGAGCGGATCGGTCCAAAAACGGGAATCCTTTGAGCGATCGCGATTGTCCCCTAGGAGCATCACCTTGCCGACTGGAATAGTAATCGGTCCGATATCGCCATCGGTGTTGCCACCCTCAGCCCACTGCGCGTACGGCTCCTGAAGTGGACTTCCGTTAATAAGTGGGTGTCCTCCTCGAACCTCTATCGTATCTCCCGGCAAACCGATCACCCGCTTAATGATATGGATAGCAGAGTCATCCTCCTGAGGCGTGTTCGGATCATCAGGGCGAGTAAAAACTACCACGTCTCCGCGTCTCGGGTGCTGCCACGTTACGAGCGGCTTCTCAACGAAGGGGACTCGAAGCCCATACCAGAACTTTAAAACGAGTATGTAATCACCAACTTGAAGCGTTGGAATCATTGACCCCGAGGGGATCTTGAAGGGCTCCACAACCGCGGTTCGAATAGCGAACGCCAGTGCAAGGATGACGACAAGCGTTTTTGTGAACGCAACGAATTCTCCCCACAGGGTGGTTTTTTGGGGCTCTTGAGACATACCCCCAGATATACGAGGCGGGTCATGGAAGGTCAATGCACGGTCGCTATTCGGTCGAATTAAATCAGCTTTCTATCCCCCTGTAGGTATGTGCATATGCCCCTCGCACGTGCGCCCTCTTCCTGAACCAACCCCTCGGGGCGGATCCCCCAACTTCGAGGCTCGCCTACCTCACCGTGGCCAAAGGGAGGATGAGATCCGAACAGAGAGGGGGCCGCAAATTCCCCGCACCATTTACCATCGAGGACGGAGGACACGAGGCGCAATAAAAAACCCCTGGTGCCTCAAGGCATCAGGGGTTTTGTGTGTGTCTTTGTTAGGCCTAGGTTCTTAAGCGCTAAATCCCTGGCGCTTACCAAACACTACCGTACTGCAATCGACCTCTATCTTTGGGTCCTTACTTGTTACAGTCGATACGAAGATTCCGGGCTCAAACGCTCGCTCCTTTAAGAGCTCAATCTTCTCAATCTCTGGAATCGACATATTGGCTTTAATCGAGAAGTTAATCTCCACCACAACGTGACCGGGGGAATCATCAAGGATCTTCGTGATCATGCCGTACAACGGATAGGTGTTACCGACCTCAACGTCACCGAACTTTACTTCGCAACCCATCTTGTCGAACAAATTTTCTTTACCTTGATTTTCCATCTCAATACCTCACAAAGAAGCACAACCTATACCTCCCCCTATCCACCACACGGGAGAGTTCGCTTCAGTCTTTTTTAGAAGACTGCTCAAAAAATAGGCTAGAATGGTTGTATTATCTGACGGTTAGCCCGTTCCTGATACAAGGCGACACCGGCGTACGTCACCGCACAATCACTCTGGTAATCAACGGCTTGGTCATATCGGAGAATCTCGCATTGGTTGTGTGTCCCGACTCGATGGAGCACATCGAGAACGGTGTACATCGTCGGAAAACCACAGATCCTACGCGCATCGCTATCCTCAGCGATATGATCAAAGAGCGCTCTCTTGTCACCCCGCTCTATCGCTGAAAGGTACTGAGCATCTCGAGCGGCGATGTCCCGCATCAACTCGGGGGACAACGCCCCCTGATCGCCAAAAGAGCGCCCAACGTGCGCCATGTCGACGCCAGCTATAAACGCTACCTTTTCGCCTCTAACAGTTCGCTCCCGCCATAACTCTGCAAGCGCTCCCGCGAACGACTCATACTTCTCCCACTCTTCCGGATAACGACCTGCCTGGACCATGTCATGAAAGCCACCCACAAGAATTGGAACGATCCTAGCTCCCGGACGAACAGCTCCCAGAAAAGGAAGCTGCAATTCAAGAGAGTGTTCTCGCCTATGAAGATATTGATCCTTAAACGACCGCTCGACTCCATATCGCTGAGCCAGCTTTGTTACAAAATCAACATCGCATTGGTGTCTACCGAGAGGCGATTCAAAGTCCTTGGCACAGAGATGGTACAGCAGCGAACTGTACTGATGGGCCGTTCCGATTAAGATAAAGAGATCAACATCACACTCCGCCAATCGGGGATACGCTGCCCCATAACAGGCACCACCTCGTCGGTAATCGATGTGAGGAGTTATGAGACAGGAGAGCGACCGTTTCTCGTGCGGTACCTCGAAGGGCTCCAGGTACCCCGTCACCAAGGCCTCAAGCGATCCCTTATCTACGGGATACCCCCCTCCCGCAAGTGCGGCGGGCCGTACCGGAGAGCCTTCAAACGCCTCTCGCGTCATCTTCTCAGCGGAGAAAAATCGAGCGTTCGCCAAGAAAAGATGATCATCCAAGTGTTGGACGAGTTGCTGTAAGATCTCTTGAGTTAATCCTTGCGGCGCAAACTGGGCCACGATCTCATCGTTGGTTCGACTACCATCGAATTGAACGACGATAGGCGCGAATCCAGGCATCAAACAGAGCGGCGCGGAGGAGATGCCGATCGGACACTGAACAACGAAAACTTGCTGGCCATCGAGTGTGTGCATCGACATATCGATTGGCCAACGAAGCTTTGGGCGAGTGAAGGTTGTGTCCATGTGGTGTACCGAGGATAGCGCAGGTTAAGCAGAAGCAGCAAAGATAAAGGCGGGGGCTTTGACGGAATTTACCGGCAAAGCATATAAAGCACGTACCCGCCCTCTAGGACTCAGGTCCACATTTGCATAGCAGATGTGCACGACACGCCCCCTCTTAAGCTCGGTGAAAAAGCTTTTCACCACCCGCTTTAGTTACACTGAAGCGATGGACTCGGGTAGCTCGACATTATGGAGGACATACGCTTCAGATCGCTCCTCACAGCCGCCTTGAGGGCAGCTCTGCGCTGCTTAAGACTCGCGGAAGCTGCACTCGACCGAAGACAACAGCTATCCAGCACGCCCGCTGTCATCCGATAGAGTGCTTGCGCCTTGGTCTCCACATTAGTTTTTGGAGTAGAGAGGTCCACCTGAGAGCAGGTCATGTAATTAGCGCACTGAACGGTCCATGACTTCTCAAGCAACTCATTACTCAAGAGCGAATCGACGTCTCGTTGGAGCCCCGCTCCTGAGGTCGCAAGCCTCGCATCCTCCACACTAGATGGCATCCTGCACGAATTAGCGCACGATGCTCGGTTCGGCTTACACGAGTAGCATCCATTGTCCCGAGCCTTGCACAAACCAGCCTTGGCGAAATCCCTCCTGAGCGTAACAGCCTTAACGAGGCTCTGCTTAAGCCTCAGAGTGCGTCGCGCTGCGGAGCTCGTTAGGTCCGTGAGCGATTCACTTATGCAGGCTGGATCTGTGCCTGTGGTTTCAAGCCTCACCTCTCCACACCGCACATCAAAGTATCGCTCGGTACCAACGCCTGTAACCGAGGTAGTCGCATACCCCGCGATCTCGGCTGAGTTTGGAATCGTTATAGAGGCTGCCCGCAAAGAGCTGAGTACCGGGACTCGATAGGACACAACAAACGAATCACCGACATCTATACGAGGCTCCCCAGCACCATTCCTCATCGCTACGGTAATTACGACTCCTGACTGGCTGAAGGAGAATCCTGAGACCGTCCTGACATCAACGCCCTCGTATGTTGCTGCAGTGAGAGAGGCTGTGCCCATTCCATTGACGAGCGTATCAACCAGATTAGCAACCTGGAACGCAGGGTAGTTACCAAGGTTCTGTAGGGTTACGGTATAATCAATGCTACCTCCCGGGCTAACCGGACCCGCAGTCGAGGTGGTCTTTGTTAAAACTATCCGCGGTCTAGCCTGGAAGATGATATTGTGAACATCCCCATTATTAACGACGATCGTCTGCTCACTAATCACGTCCCCAAACGAAGACGTCGCGCGAACGGTATACGTCCCGTCAGGAACTCCACTAAATGAGAACTCTCCGTTTGAATCAGAGAGGCCGGTGAAGGACGTGCCGACCAGTATTACGGTTGCGCCACTTACACCATTTTGAGCGCCAGCACCTGCGGTCTCTTTTCCAAAGATCACTCGCCCATAGATATTGTTGCTATCCACAGCCAGCGTCGTGCTGGCCGGTGGTATGTTCGTCAACGTCTCTCGAGGACCTCCGTCGATCGGACCGGTCGAGTAATTGCTGACACTCACCGTATTAGTTAAGGAAGCCGTGCTTCCTGTAACCGCCGAAGTTACCGGTGCCGTATATCGAACGACATAGATATCACCGGCCGCAAGTCGAGCCTGGCCGCTCGCATTTCGTACAGTCACGGTGACTTGCTGACCACTCTGCGAGAGGCTAAAGCCCGAGGCGCCGGTTACACTGGAGCCGTTGAGAGTGGCGCTCACAAGCACTGCTGTCCCAAGACCGTTAGGCAAGAGGTCCACTATGTTTGCTACGTCGTACGCGGTTGATGTGCCGGTGTTGGTGAGAGTTACCTGATATTCAGCGCTTTGGCCGAACCTTAGAGGCGGGACCGAGGTAGTCGATTTGGCAAGGGTGAGGGTAGGTCGTACCACGGTGATGCTCGCCGTTCCCGTTAACGACGTCACATTTGCGCTGGTTTGACCATCAGGAGTTGAGTTTTTTGTGACCCATTCAACGTCCGCACGATTTGTGTACGCGCCGGGAACGATGCCCGCACGAACTGTCGCCCGATAACGAAACGTAAAGGTCTGATTGGAAGAAGCTGAGTTAGTCAGATTTCCTAAATTAACTCTGTGGATAGTCGTGCTGGACTGAGTCTGAGTGGAATTGGGGTTCAACTCAAAGCATACATTCGTGTTGCCAACAAAATTAAAGAGGCCGCCGCATGCTGGATTCGTCTCTATGCTCGGGAAGGTTATCGTACCTGTTGAGAAGTTTTCAAAGAAGTTGCCTGAAGTTCCGCCACTCGCGATATCGCGCTCCCTTATGGTAAACGATTCCGCTGTTCCTGGGGGAACGGTGACCGTGACATCAAATTCAGCGCTCTCCCCTGGGCGAAGATTGGTTCCCGTGGTCGACGCGTCGGTAGTACTCCCTGTCACGAACGTTTTTGTCATCGACGGAGATATCGCGGTAGCCGTTGCAACGTCTGATTCGGGTGAGAATCGAGGGCCGCCTGCAGTTGAGGCGTATTGCACGGCTGCCTCATTCGTTATCTTTCCACCAAATGGGGCCAGCGGATCTAGATCCAACTGATACGTAATCGTGCAGGTCTGACCTGCCGGTATATCCATTCCATTCGCGCTGAATTCAGTTCCGGTCGATGTGTCGACAGGAGCTCCAGCCGTTGTGCAATTCGAAAACGTCATCGACGAGGCAACTGATGAGAACCCTGCTGGGATCATATCCAACACATCGACATCAAACGCGTCATAGTCCCCGACGTTCTCTATCTCAACTTTAAATCGAAGCCGCGCTCCAGGCGCTACACCAGTAAAATTCGCCGCTCCTCCAACTCCTGTTATCGAACCCGTTCCGGTCACCACGGAATCTGCCGATTTTCTCACCACCAACTTAGGCTCATCGGTAAGAAGGGAAGCCACGGCAGAAAGCGTATTCACCGGGGTGGCGCTCTGGCTGCTGTTTTGAGTGAGGTAAGCGACGTTCACAAGGAGCAGGTCGTTCGCGAGAGGATTGTTTGTCGCTGTCAGGGTGAAGAGGACCTCCACTGTAAACGGAACACTTGTAGAGGCATCCTCCTCATCGAGTGAAATCGTAATTGAGTCATCACTACCACTGACAGAAACGCTTGGAGAAACGGGCGCGCTCGAGGTGGTTAAGTGCATGTGGCCAGCCGCTGGAGCAGAATCGCTCGGCGTCACATCGAATATTATACTCGAGGGCGTTCCACTCGCCGTAGGATCGAGCACATCAAAGAGAGGCGAAGGCACAAAGTCCTTCAACACGAGTCCCTCAACATCCCCCGTTGGAACCGTAAAGGCGAGTTTAAACGTCACGGTTTCTCCCGCGTTGACCGTTATCGGCAAGCTCGCAACAGGAGCTCCGTTCTCAAACTCGATCGTTTTTGTAAATACGGTGATGGGAGTGATCGTAATTGTCGCTGTAGGACCACTTACCGAGACTGGATTCGCCGTGCCAGCGATCCTGAAATCAGCGGACATCGTATCGGTGAGCACGTCCCCTCCGTCGACTATCGCCGTACCAACGACCGGACCCGTAAAGGTTTCATCGACCGTTGTTTGATAGGTAATTACTACTCGGGTGGGGGTCCCCGATCCCAGCTCATCGGCTCCGGTGAGCGTTCCATCAACGCCAAAACCGTTTGGGCTAGCCGCGACAAGGGCCTGAGAGAGGTCGAGATCTATAGTCCACTGGCCAGTCGAGGGCTGTCGAGTTATCGGCTGTAGAGGAGTGCCACTTGCCGCCTGCAACTGTGCCTGATTCCGAGTTACCGCGGTAGCGGATCCCTCGAAGACGTTCACCTGCAATGATCCATTCACATAGGTTTGGCCATCACCAATTACGTCGGAGATCTGCAGATCGTCGAAGGAAAAGTAATCCGAGATATCATATATGAGAGTATGCGTCAGCGTATCTCCGGGCTTGGCGGTGCTTGCGCCGGTAGTTACATTTGTAATCGACTTGGTCGTATACAAGGATCGCTGTTCTAACGTTGCGGAGACTGCAGGAGCTGAGAAAGGTGTAGAACCCGATCCCGGATCATACTGATAGTCAGCATCCGCTGAGTTCGTTGACGTCGTTGTTGTTCCTGTTGAAGGGGGCACTATGGCCGCGCCGCTTCCGCCTTGCAGCTTCTGTACGTAGCCCGTATACGAGATCTCTCGATCGATAGCGGTTCCACCTGTCACCGACGCAAAGGTGATAGTAAGCGTACCACCACCACTGCTACTTCCGGCGAACGAACACGTATCACCTACGGCAAGGGCGGGCGTCACGGTGACACTTCCAGGACTCGCTTTGCAATCAGACCCAGGTAGAGCAGTAAAGACAAACGTATTTGGGAGAACGTCAGTGACGGCGATATTGGTGGCTGTTCGGTTTTCAGCAACCAGTACCTCTACCTTAAAACGCCTCGGATAGCTGGGGCCCGTGGCAGTTGAGCCATCGACCAGATTCTCAACACTCTTCTCAAGCGTGAGCACAGCTGGGGTCACATTCACCGGTGTTGCGCTGGAGCACAGGGTGTCTTTACCGGGAGCGCCACACGCGCCTCTGACTCCGTTGGGTACAGCTCCCAAAGCAAATACGGCCGTGGCCTCCACCGGTATACCGACACCGAGAGTCGCATCTGGCCGTACCGTAGCTGGGACGAAATACGTAATGGCTGGCTCGTTTGGTGCAGTGCTACCCACAGGAAGCGAGAAAAACAAGACCGACTGTCCTGCTGTTACAGCCACCGTATTTCCCGTGACAGGGTTGGTGTACGTAGTGCTTCCTCCGGCTGGTCCAAATGCCGTGACGGAGACCGGAGCACCATCAAGGTTTGTGATTCGTATCCTCCCTCGACACGTTGCGTCACATTCGAGCCCCGCGGGAAGCTTCAATTCAACCATCGGATAGTATCCGATGCTGGTGCCGGAGTTAGAGAAAGAAACAAAGAGATCGGTGTAATCGTTCAAAAGGGTAGACGATTCGACCTGCAACGCCACGTGTGGATTAGGTTGTGCGTGCGCCTGAGCCAGAGAGAAGAAGGTAACTAAGAAAGTCGTCACCCATCCGATAATCGTAAGCCTTGAAATCGCTATCACGAAACCCTCCCACCAATCTTGGTATGACGAAGAGCAGGTTCGAAACCTATCTCCCAATGAAAGGCAAAGCTCGTGTGCCGGCACAAAACTGCGTAAAACAGAGCTTGAGAACACTCCGCGTCCGCAGGGCTGCGCCCCATTCCGCCTACGGCCCCGAGATTCAACGTGCGTACGAGCATATCCTTATCCTTAAAGAACAATAAAAGCCCCTAGCTATCTGACTTGGCGAATGTTTCTAAGGTCTTCAGGGCCCCACTCAGCGGTAACCGTATAGGTCGGATTACAGCGCGCCTTATCCATCGCCGCTTCAATTCTCGCCTGCAACAGCCGGGCCCGCTCCTGACGCTGCTCAATCTTCTCTAACTCGTGTAGGTCCTGACACGCCTGTCGCACCGCAACGATTTGCCCATCAAGCATCGTGACATCATAGATCCATTCGGGTGGGCGAAAGCGGTAGGCATCTTCCGGAGCACCCACCCTTCTCACATAATCAACGTGCGGTAACCTAAGACGGGAAAGGTCTGGCTTCTCATCTGCCCAGATCCGAACAACGACGTCCGCAAGCTCCGGAATAACATTCTTTGCATCTTGGGGTGCGTGGTCTGAGTGAAAAACTACATGGACAGGCTCCTTCTGCGAGGCCGTAAAAGAATACAGGGATGCCGTGCTCATGGGTCTCCTCGTCTGAGTAGAAAGGCGAGCCGCTAGAATTAATCGAATCTGCCGCACTAATCACGGCACGCTGCGGAGAATCTCACACTATTCTACTATTAGTGGAATATTGGGCTTGTTTTACTGTGTCGTCCTGGTCGTTTCAGATTCCCCACTCCAACGGCAGGGGCAGCTCAAGCCCCTCGCTCAATGAGGCTACAAGGCGTAGTGTCGACAACCAGAATACGAGCACTCCCCCCATCCGCTCCTCATAAAAAGGGAGGTTTGAAGTACTCGCAGCAACTCTCTCGAATCGATGCTTAGCAAAATTAAATGAGGCTAGAAGATAGGGGGAGGTCGCGCCGAGATGTCTTCACTCTGATACAATCAGAACGCCGTCCTCTAAAAACGACCCACTCCTCGATTGCAGCAGAGGCTATGTTTGAAAGGACCTGTAGGTTTATTTTCCGACACAGAACTTGGAAAAGATCCTTCCCAGGATATCCTCCGTGTACGTCTTTCCAACGATCTCATCGAGCGATGAAAGAGCCTCGCGAATATCTGCGACGAGTATCGGCAGAGCAAGGGTCTTCGATTCCACCGCCTCCGCAAAACGCACGAGGGCTTGCTCCGCTCTTCGCAGACAATCGCGATGGCGCTCATTCGTCACTACCTCTCCCACATCTCCCTGCTCGGGCATGCTTCTGTTTACATCCTCAACAAGTGCCTCAATCAGAGCTCCGATTCCAGCACCACTCTTTGCTGAGATGTAAAAGTTCTGCTGACACGTTGCGGAGTCACACAACATCTCCATCATCGCGTTGGGGTTTAGGTCGATCTTATTAACGACCATCCAGATCCGCTTACCATGGGACCTTAAGAGCTCGGCTGTTTTCTTCCACTCACCACTCGTGTCAGCGGCATCGACAACGAGCAAGACGAGGTCCGCCCAAGGAATACGCTCCTTTGCAAGCTCAACACCTATCTTTTCAATCTCATCTTGCGTCTCTCGAATTCCCGCGGAATCGCAAAACACGAACTTCTGACCAGCGAGTGACGCCTCCTCTTCAATGAGATCTCTCGTCGTACCGGAGATTGGGGACACAATAGCTCGCCTCTTGCCGAGAATGAGATTTAACAAACTCGATTTTCCAGCGTTAGGTGCCCCACACAGAAGAACGCGAACCCCCTCTTTGACTAAAGCTCCAAAGGAATACGTCGAAAGAAGCTGCGATACTTTGGCACGGGCAACCTCCGCTCGAGCCGCGATATCCTCGATCCGATCCGGCTCAATATCCTCCTCTGGAAAATCGATAGATGCCTCAAGCTCCGCGAGAGCGTCGCGCAGAGGCTCTCCAATAGATGTTACGGCCTGACTCAGTCGCCCCTTGAGCTGCTCTCCGGCGAAACGCAGCTCTTCCTCACCTTTTGCGTTGATGACGTCGGCTATTGCCTCAGCCTGAGCAAGGTCCATCTTCCCATTCAAAAACGCCCGTTTTGTAAATTCTCCGGCCGGCGCTGGGACGATGCCGTATGCATAGAGCGAGCGAAGGGTCTGCTGTACGAGAACTGGACTCCCGTGGAACTGAAACTCGGCAACATCTTCCCCAGTAAAGCTCCACGGAGACGGCATGAATACCGCGAGCCCCTTATCTATCGTCGCACCAGTTTTAAAATCGACGATATCTCCAAAGACAAGAGTACGTGGCATCCGTACGGGATCTTTTTTACCGCGAAAAAGGGCGTGAAGCGCGAGCCTCGTCCGAGGACCGCTCACGCGAATGACAGCCACTCCCGCCGGAAGCGGAGCTGTAGCGAGCGCTGCGATCGTTGTATCTTCCATGAAGTCCTCGTCCAGCGAAATAATCCATGCCACTTCGGTAGCACCGTCCGCGCAACCGCGCCCCGGAGGAACACAGCCTCACGAGAGCCAGTTTTGCGACGGCTTTATTCCCGCTTAAATCAGGGTGAGAATAAAGCCAACCCCAAAGATAGCGACGCTAGCAACCAAAGTTCCCACGTACACGGAACCCTTCTCAGTATTACGCATGTACATCTGCTGAATAATTGAAATTATATTGTTCACGAGCCAGTAGAGCACAAGCCCGGATGGCATCGGAAAGATGATAAACATTCCGGCGAACACAACCGGCATAATCATCATCGTTTTTTGCTGAACCGGATCCGCTGATGGATTGGGCGATGTCCAGGTCTGGATAATCATGCTTCCTGCCATGAGCAACACCATGACCGGAATCCCCATACCGAAGAGCTCAAGCTTTTCAGGCGAAGAGAGGTCTGTGATCCAAAGTGCGAAGGGGGAGTGGCGCAGCTCGATCGAGTTCAGCAGCGCTTGGTATAAACCAAGGAACACCGGAATCTGAATGAACATCGGGAAGCATCCACCCATTGGGTTAACACCCTTGCGCTTGTAGAGCGCGAAGGTTTCCTGATTGAGCTGATTAGGATCTTTAATACGCTCACGAAGGGCCTTAATCTCAGGCTGAAGCTCCTGCATCGCCCTCATCGACTTAAAGCTCGCCTTCGAGAGCGGGAGCAGTGCGGATTTTACAAGCAGCGTAAGCGCGATGATCGCGAGTCCGTAATTTCCGAGGAGGTTATAGAGATAGTGAAGGAGCCAAAGAAGTGGTAGCGCTAAGAAAGAGAACCAACCGAGGTCAATAGAGCGCTCAAGTTCAAAATCTCCCACCTGCTCTAGCGTCCTGTAATCCTTTGGCCCCGCATAAATGGAGAAGATGCCCCCATCCTGAGCGCCCGCCACTCGGCAGATGTAGTTTTCACCAGCCCGGCCAAGCATCGTATTACGACCAGATACGGTCGGGATTAAACTCGCCTCAAAGTAGAGGTCTCCAAGCGCCACCCAACGTGTCGTTCCAAAATCTCGAAGATCGGGAGTAAGCTCTTCAGGAGCGACATGACGGATCTTATTAAAGCCATCCAGATAGGTAACGTGGGAGGTCCCCGCACTTCGAGAGGAGCTCTCCTTCGGGAAATGACGAGCCCACTCAAGCCACACCATCTGACCAGCGGGAAGTGCTCGGTCGAGCTTTATCGAAACCGGCACCAGGTAGGACCCAGAAGTAAAGGTCAGAGTCTTAGTGATCCCGTTGCCACTTGGCAGGGCCCCCTTGAACTCCACAACGACCTTTGAATCAGCAGCAACGCGTAGGTTCGCCGCTGCGGATGTCGACGGCACTCCATTAACACTCGAAAGCTTGTAGTGGACCAACTCATCACTCTCTGCTCCCGCATAGACGCCAAGGGGATAGGCGGCACCATCAAGATCGCTTACGAGATCAAGGGGTGCGTCTTCACCGAGATGAACTTTGTAGCCGTTTAACGCGACACCAAAAGCTCGCGCGCCAAGATTAGATATCGCAAGTCGTAGGCTGTCCGACTCTACAAAGGTAACCCCGGCATCTTGAAGCTGCTGCCGCGTCGGATGAGTTGAGGGAGCCTGCTGCGGCACTCCAACAACGGTAGCAGGGCCAGAAGGCTGCGGAGCCACGGCTTGCTGAGCAGCTTGTGTTACCACGGGAGCCTGAACGTTCTGGGGCTGCGTCTTGGGGCGTTTGGGCGCAAGGAAGATGTTGTTGTAGACGAACACTACTAGTACGCACAGGATGACGGCTCGGAGGGCGTTTTTATTAAATTCTTTGGAGTTGTCAGTCACAGTTAGGTCCTTGGTACTATTTGTAAAAAGCCGAATGCAGTTGTAGGAGATGGCCTAGGTCGCGTCAAGGCACGGGGTCAAATCCTCCGGGATGCCACGGATGGCAACGAACGACCCGCCTCACCGCAAGCCCAACACCTCGAAGATAGCCGTACAGTTCAACCGCCTCGAGAGCATAATCCGAGCAGCTTGGCGAAAAGCGGCAAGCGCTACCGATAGCGCGTGACAGGGTGTTCTTATAAAGGAAATGAAACAATCGAATCAGGGGTCTTCTGCGTCTTGCAGCCCCCTGCAAAGCGACCGGGTCTGGGCACATACCTACGACACCTCGGTTTCGGAGCTGGTTCGCTTCTTGAGGTATCCCTTGGAACGAAGAGCTCCAATAACCTCTCGCTTATAATCATCAAAGGAGCACTGCTGAACGTCCCTGCGTGCGACTACAACGATATCGAGGGGTTCTTTCAGGTCATGGCGAAAGACGCGAAAGAGTTCGCGCAGACGCCGCTTAATCTTATTGCGTACGTTTGCGCGTTTTTCGATCTTAGTCGTTACGGCTATAGCCAACCGGCTCTGATCTGAGCCAGAAGCAATTACGAGAAGCAGAAAATGCTTGGAATAAAGCTTGGTGCCGTTTTGTTGGCACCGGTCGATATCAGAACGTCTTCTAAGCCGGGCGCTAGGCCCAAGCGATAAAGAACTATCGATAGTGCCCCTTGCGCGGCGAAGTTACCGAGATTCTCTTTCGACCACGAGCTCTCCGAGCGTTAAGAACCTTACGGCCACCCTTGGTCGCCATTCTCTTTCGGAAGCCGTGAGTCGTGTGACGACTCTTTTTGCTGGGTTGATACGTGCGTTTCATAGCATACTACCTACTACGTGAGCCCGGCAGTGTAGAGGCTTTCATCGGTGAGGTCAACCGTATGGGACCTGAAGGTACTACACTTGTTGAGACTCCCCGCAAGCAGGGAAAAAAACAGCCCCAAAACCCAATAATACTAAGCGCTTAGGACGGCTTAAAGCATTTCGAGATAGCCTCGAAGTCCCCTATCACCTGCGCAAGGGAGTATTCGAGCGAGATCTTCCGAGCGGCCCTGTCCCCCTCAACGGCGATCTGGCGGGCTTGCTCATCGTGCGTAATGAGCCACGTATAGACGTGCTCAAGGTCGCTTAGATCCTTCGCCAAAGGGATGTAATGCTTCCACGGCACGAGTTCTCGGTGATACCACTGCTCAAGCGGGCTATCGATCTTCAAAACAACCGAACCCGAGATCAACTTTAAGAAGAACGACATCCAAGCGCATGAGTATCCATCCGCGTCGAGCATAAAGCGGTAGTGGAGGAAATCCTCAAAGGGAACCTCTTCGCTCACGAAGCCACGCTCGCGGAATATCTGCTGCTGCTCAACTGGAATGTGCTTGATCTTTGTTAGCTTCGCATCGAGCATTCTCGGATTATTCAGCTCGATCGCCTTCTGCACAATTCGACCTCGAGGCGTATCAACCCAGGTGGCTCCTTCGATACCAACCCCCGTCGCAGCACCACGCCAGAACACGGTAGGGAGTCGCTTGTGCCACGGAACGTCCTCGGTAATTGTTTTATACTTCTCTCTCTCTTGAACATAGGCGGCGCCACCAATGTAGGCCGGATCGGGAATGAGTAGAGTGTGGCGATCCGTCACATTACGACCGAAGGCGAAGATCGGAATACGACGAGCTATCGGCTGAAGCCAATCCCACATACCGTCCTCAAGCCACACCATCGAAATACCGGTGAACGAGCGCATCTTGGCGTGCTGAGAGATTACAGAGCAAAACTGCATCATCGTTGGGTAGTGCCCTTCCTGACGCTCCCAGGTCTTCTTACTAACCGAGAAGTCGATCGTGCCATCGCCCTTGTATTTTACGAGTGCAAACATCCACTCATCGTTCAACTCCGCCGCTACGCGCAAAACATCGTCCTGGGTGTAGCCTGTCATCTCCCAATACTTAAGCGCGGGAGCGTTTATGGGGTTCGACCATGCGAATTTTT
This sequence comes from Bdellovibrionota bacterium, assembly GCA_044237895.1. Lineage (GTDB taxonomy): Bacteria > Bdellovibrionota_C > UBA2361 > UBA2361 > OMII01 > OMII01. Next base: position 9,144 of record JBIIEK010000013.1, on the reverse strand, counting down.
CACCGAGCCCCGTTACTTCAACAGAATTGTCACTCTTCACCTCGATAGCCATATGAGTCTCCTTACGGCCTCTTTAATCCGGAAACCTCTACGCCTCCATACAGAGGAGAGCTCCTTTCTTCTTTGTGAATATCTTCCCACTGCGAGCGCACAGCCTTGGCGTGGTGCGAATCACCCTTTCCTTCAAGAGCTTTCGCGAGAACATAGTGCGCCGGCCCATACGCAGGCCGTTCACCGACGATAGCGCACAACTGCTCGATGGAGATCTCCTCCGCCTCGCCAAGCGAACGCTCAGGAATGTTTCGAATTACCTCCTGCGCGGCTTGCCACAGGTCGTCCGAGAGCACTAAGCCAAAACCAAGATTCGCGCGAACTATAGAGAATGGGCTCCGCTTCATTTCACGGGCGATCTCATCCACCACAAGGGAGTTCACATACAAACGGAACGGCTCCTCTGCCAAACCGGCTCTCTCTCTCTGCGGGGGAAGAAGGGGCTCATGCTGGATGCGCCACGCCTTGTGAGCCATCATGACCATTAATCGCTTACTGACGAACTCTCGCTCAAAGAGCTTCTCGTAACTTAAGCTGCGCCCGCAGTCGAGCCATGCAACCTTTCGCACAACATAATCGATCGGCACCGCCGACGTGAGCGAGAACGGTCCTGTTGGATTAAACACCGCAGTCCCGTGCTTAATGGTAAAGAGTTGCGCGGCGACACCTTTTTCGAGACGAGGGAGAATAAGGCCAACCTCGTCCCGCAAAAACAAGCGGAGGGCTTCTATGGCAAAGTGTTTCGGCATATCTCCGCATGGCTGGACGCATGCGACGAGACCCGAGCGAGCGGACCGAACGCCGCGATCAACCGGAGTTACCTTAGATTGCGGATCGTTATGAATCGGCACGACCTGAAAGGTCAGATTACGAAACCGGCTTTCATACTGCGACGCTTGAACGCATAAACGATCATAGGAGACGCTCGTACCTATACTATCGACCAATACCACCTCGATGCCGGGCAAGCTCTGATTTTGAATCGACTCTATAAAGAGATCGATTTGGTCGCTCGGCTCGTCACAGGCGATAACGAACGAGAGGCTCTGCTCGGGATGAATTCGACGAGAGCAATGCCTCCGATAAATACGAGATAGCTCCCTCTGATAGCTCGCCGATATCTTCGAGTAGCTCACCGGCGAGGTCGCTACAACGGTAGGCAGAGTCAGTGAAAATGGATATCTCTCTTGAATTCTGAGCCATAGGTCGAAGTCGGGGACAAATCGAAGCCCCTCATCAAAGGTATCATCACCCTCAATACCCAATTCAAGAAGGACGTCGCGTTTAAAAAATACGCCGGCTCGGCTCGGCATAGCGCGAGCCACCCAGTACTTCAAAGAGTCGAACCATGAGCGCTCTATATTCTCGATCTTTTCAACAACATCGCCTGCAGCGCTCGTAAGGCTTACAGCCCCCATGATGATCGGATGGCGAACGATCTCCTGTGCGACACGAGCAAACGCAGCCGCGCAGTAACGCTCCCCTGGTGCCAGGACCGACACAACCTCCCCAGTCGTCTTCGAAAGCGCGTAGTTCAAGGCTTGAGCTTCAGTGGTGAACGGTTCTTGGATGAAGATTACATGGGAATACTCGCTGGCTATCGCCGCCGCCTCGGATGTTGTCCCTCGCTCTATGATAATGTGCTCGAGTTGCGCACACTCTTGGCGCACGGCGGACTCAATAGCTCCTCTCAACAGGGAACCCTGATCAAACGACACCGTGATAATAGAAAAGGTAGGGCGCGCCATGATTGGGAAGCGGTGTCCTCGATAAAAGTTACGCGAAAACCACCAACAGCCCCTCTTCGCCAAAGGGAAGGCATGCTTTTTTGCCTCTCTTTCGATGAAAACGGTGGGTATTATGCTTCTTCTAATCAGTTGGCTTCGAGCCGCCGTAGCGCGCTAGCAAGAAAAGCCAGCATTACCAATTAGATACCTAACTTACCAACAAAATGCCCACACCCATGGTAAAACCCCAAATAGGGGTAGATCACACCATCCCCTCAAACCAAGCCGATCGAACGCCGTTCGCAAACCAACCTCCGAAGAGCATTCAACCTGCGACTAAAAATCTTTTCTATGCCCGAGCCCCATGGTAACTTCTTTTCGTAACGGACGATTTAGTCTTCGGATATGGCGCTAGAGATAGAGCAAAACCAGGTGCAACGAAGGGCAGACGCTCAGCAGGATACCAATCCGCTTAGCCAGCTTGTTCAGCCGTTGCTTAAGATCGGTCTCGACCATTTCTCATTTGGAGTAATGACGGCAGCCGTAAAAGCGCTGCACCTTGAAGACGCATCGCTATTCGCAAACGTTAGAGACTCCGGCGGCCTAACCCTCCCCTCCGTACAATCGATGCTCCTAGACCGTAAGATTGAAGAGCGCGCGGCTCAGCTCCAGCTCGCTGCGTAATATCTCGCTGTGAACACACAACGATCGTTTCTCTCCCTGCGCCATCCTGCTAGAAAATCTTCATGCTTTTGAGATCTCTCCGGATTGTCGCTTGTCTGTTAGTTAGTGTCGGCATCTTCACCTCCGCGTCTGGATGTAGAGACAAGAGCTCCGGAAGTGGTCCTCACCTTGAAGTAAAGCTCATCTCTGATCAGCAATCGCTATCGCCCGGCTCCTCTTTTACTCTCGGCGTTCTTTTTAAACCTGAACCAGGGTGGCACATCTACTGGAAGAACCCTGGCGACTCAGGATTAGCTCCCCGATTCGCATGGCAGTCGTCAGGAGGTGTCTCAGTCGACGAGCCCCTATGGCCCTATCCGGAGAAGATAGAGGTAGGCCCTCTAGTAAATTATGGATATCAAGAGGTACTACTCCCCTTCCCTGCCCGCTTCTCCTCATCTCAATCTCAGGCATCGTCGGTAACCGTGACCGTTTCGCTGCAGTGGCTTGTCTGCAAAGACGAGTGCCTGCCGGGAGAAGCACAACTTGAAACGATCATTCCGATATCAAACTCCCCGTCAGCGCCATCCGAGCACGGCTCGCTGTTCGAAAGCACCCTTAAAAAAGTTCCAACACCTCTCGATAGAGTTTCGATCGCTGTTGAAGAGCAGCAGAATCAGATAATCATAGCCCTAATTCCCCTAGAGCCTCGATTCTTCCCCTCGTCCGTTTCCTTTTTCCCAGAAGATCCCCGAGTCATCGCCAACGCAGCTCCGCAAGAGGTTTCTCTTGATGGCGGAGCGCTGCGAATTACCCTCAAACGAGATCCCTCGGTTCGAGCTCCAATTAATCGAGTTCGCGGCGTTCTCTATTCCAAGCAGGGCTGGTCGGAGGACGGTCAGCCCAAAGCGATTCAGATCGATACAAACCCCGAGCAAGCCCCGACCCGCTCGTCGCAACCAAGCGTGACCAACACCACAACGTTACCAACAGGAGACCCCCAGATAGGGTTTATCTCAGCGCTCCTTCTCGCCCTCCTTGGAGGGCTCTTCCTCAATGTTATGCCGTGCGTGTTCCCCGTGCTCTCAATCAAGATATTAAGCTTTATTGAGCAAGCAGGGCACGACAACGAAAAGGTGAAAAAGCACGGGCTGGCTTTTTCTGCCGGAGTTGTCGTCTCCTTCTGGATATTCGCAACACTCCTCCTTATCCTTCGCGCCAGCGGCGAGGAGTTAGGGTGGGGCTTCCAACTCCAATCTCCAGTATTCGTCGCGACGATGATATTCATCTTCCTCTTTCTCGCGTTGCTCTTTATGAGCGATGTGTCTCTGGGAAATTCTATTCAGCGCATCGCCGGTAGCGCGAAGCTTCCAACCACCTATGTCGGCTCGTTCCTTAATGGAGCCCTTGCGACGGCAGTCGCGACTCCATGCACAGGTCCCTTCATGGGCTCGGCTCTGGCCGCAACTCTCACCCTACCTGCATCGTTAAGCTTTCTCGTCTTCACTATGCTTGGCGTAGGGATGAGCCTTCCATACCTCATGATCGCCTACCGCCCGCAGCTCCTTCAAAAACTCCCAAGGCCGGGGGCATGGATGGAGAGCTTTAAACAGCTCATGGCCTTCCCGCTCTTAGCATCAATTGTGTGGCTCGTGCGCGTCTTCGCTCGTCAAATGGGAATCGAAGGCACAGAGCTTTCCCTGCTCAGCGATCTCCTATGGGGAGCTCTCTTGATTGCGTTTGGATTCTGGCTGGGGCTTCAAAGTCGCGCCTCTAAAGGGGCTTTTGCAACCAAGGCGCTGTTGGGCGCGGCCCTCACGATATGCGTGGCGGGCGTTATTGTAGGGCTCCCATCCACATCGCAAATAGAGGGCACCCGCTCGCGCGCGTGCATCGCGAGCGAAACCTCCACACCGGATCCTGATGCCTATGGGCTTATCTGGGAGCCTTATTCCGAAAAGCGTTTAGCGGCTCTCATCTCTGAAAACCGGTCTGTCTATCTCGATTTCACCGCCGAGTGGTGCATTACCTGCCAGGTCAATGAGCGTGTTGTGTTCAGCTCCCCTGAGGTCAGGGCGCTCATCATGCAGAAGAACGTCGCGCTCATGCGAGGGGATTGGACGTCCAAGAGCCCAACGATAACCGCCGCGCTTCGCCGTTATGGAAGAAACGGCGTACCGCTGAACGTTATTATCAAGAACGGCGACATCGGCGCCCCAGTAATCCTTCCGAACCTCTTAACCCCCGGCGTGGTGTTGGCGGAGCTCGGAAAGTTATAGAACCCGGGTCACTGGCCTGACGATCAGCACCACCCTCACACCAAACATAGCGCCATCAGTGGCCTCACACGCCAATCCGATCTAGTCTTGCTTTGCGAGCGAGACTAGACGAATACGCAGCTACCGACTCGCCAACCGCAGCAGAAGAGACTTTTGAGAGAGTTTCGAAAGGAGAAAATACCATGAGAGCTTCACTACTACTTTCATTGATCGGATTAACAACAACCCTTCTCCTTGCACCACTCACTGTCCACGCGGAGCCCGCGATGGTCGGCAATCCTGCCCCTGACTTCACCGTCCAAGACTCCTCTGGAAAGGCCGTTTCTCTCCACGATTTTAAGGGAAAGACCGTCGTGCTTGAGTGGTTCAACCAGAACTGCCCCTTTGTAAAAAAGTTCTACTCCGGGGGTGACATGCAACGTTTTCAAAGCATAGCCACCAACCAAGGAGTCGTGTGGCTTACCGTAACCTCATCGGCGGAAGGTAAGAGTGGGCATCTCGATACGAAGTCAGGTACGGCCGTTCGTTCAGAACTCGGTATGAACTCCACTGCGCTCCTCCTCGATTCGGATGGAAAAGTCGGCAAGATGTACGGGGCCCGAACAACCCCCCACACCTTCGTGATAGACCCCAACGGAACGTTGGCCTACGCAGGTGCCATCGACAGCACCCCATCAACAACAGCGAAGGATATCGCCGGCGCAACAAATTATGTCATGGCGGCGATAGACGCTATTAAGGCAGGAAAGACGATCGACCCCGCATCAACTGAGCCGTATGGATGTTCAGTGAAATACTAAGGGGTCGCTGTAAAGTTTCCTCTCGGTACTCCGATTCTCTCTCTCCCTGCATCTGTAGGGGGTAGAAGACCGGCCCCTACCGAGCCATAACACCGTTTAAATACAGTTAAGTTGTAACAAATTGGTCCAAAGGGTTGCGCTCAGGGGCGAATCCTTTGTAATCATGGCACCGGATTAAAGATGTCAACACGACTTGTCATAGTAGAGTCCCCAACGAAGGCTAAGACCATCGAGAAATTCTTAGGTAAGGATTTCGAGGTGTTAGCTTCATATGGCCACGTCCGCGACCTGCCAAACAACGCCGCTGAGATTCCAGCGGAGGTGAAAAAGCAGAAGTGGTCCCGGCTTGGAATCAACGTCGATAGTGACTTTACCCCTCTCTATATTATCCCGAGCGATAAGGAGAAGCGGGTCAACGAGCTGAAGAAGGCTGTGAAGAAGGCTTCCGAAGTCTATCTCGCGACCGACGAAGATAGAGAGGGGGAGTCCATCAGCTGGCACTTACTCGAAGTGCTTGATCCCAAAGTCCCGGTGAAGCGCCTCGTCTTCCACGAAATTACGAAGAAGGCGATCGAGGAGAGCCTGAGCAACGCCCGCGAAATCGATCAGAACCTCGTTCGCGCTCAAGAGACTCGTCGCATCATTGACCGACTCTACGGATATTCAGTAAGCCCACTCCTCTGGAAGAAGATGGTTCCGCGTCTAAGCGCGGGCCGGGTTCAGAGCGTCGCGATGCGCCTCCTCGTTCAACGAGAGCGTGAGCGCGCTCGCTTCAGAGCGGCCGACTACTGGGACCTAAAGGCGATCTTTGAAGCCGCTTCAGATAGATCACTTCCATTTGAGGGAGTTCTCACCCACGTTGACGGAAAGCGCGTGGCGACCGGTCGTGATTTCGACGAAACAACCGGCAAGCTGATCGAGAAAGACTCAATTATCCTTCTCGACGAGCCTGCGGCTCAACACCTAGAGAAAGCGCTTAAGCTCGGCACTCCTCAGATCGCCGAAGTAGAGAGCAAGCCTTTCACTCAGCGCCCGTACGCTCCTTTCACAACGAGCACGCTCCAACAAGAAGGAAGTAGAAAGCTCGGCTTCGGCGCAAAACGTACGATGGCGATCGCTCAGACCCTGTACGAAAACGGATTCATCACCTACATGCGTACCGACTCGACGAACCTCTCTGACGAGGCGATATCGGCAGCGCGCTCCCTCATCGGCAAGGAGTTCGGCGCCGAATACCTCCCGAGCTCGCCCCGCTTGTACAAGACCAAGGTGAAGAACGCTCAAGAGGCGCATGAAGCTATTCGTCCAGCGGGCGCTGAATTCGCCTCTCCAACAACGGTCAAGGACAAGCTTGGTCTTGAAGCATTCCGTCTATACGAGATCATCTGGAAGCGCACACTCGCAAGCCAGATGAAGGATGCCGAAGGTATTCGTGTCGCTGTTACGATTAACGTCGACAACGCCACCTTCCGTGCGTCTGGAAAAACTATCTCATTCCCTGGATTCCTTCGCGCGTACGTGGAGGGGTCAGACGATCCCGAAGGCGATCTTGCCGAACAGGAACGCAATCTTCCACCACTCAAACAGGGCGACAACGTTGACGCCAAAAACTACGAGGTTCTCAAACATACTACGCAGCCGCCGGCTCGTTACACTGAGGGAACGCTCATCAAGGAGCTTGAAAAGCTCGGTATCGGACGCCCAAGTACATGGGCAACGATCGTAGACGTGGTTCTCTCTCGTGACTACGCGTTCAAGAAAGGAACCGCGCTCGTTCCGAGCTTCCTCGCCATCGGCGTGACCGGGCTCCTTGAGGGCTATTTCTCAAACCTGGTCGATTACGAATTTACGGCCAATCTTGAGGACGATCTCGATGCCATCTCTCGTGGTGAAAAGGACAACCTCGATAAACTGAGATCGTTCTACTTCGGAGGAGAGAACCTCGCGAAGGGACTGAAAGACCTCGTTACAGAGGGTGAAACGACTATCGACCCTCGAGAGGTGTGCGGCATTAATCTCGGCGTGGACGCGCAGGGAAGAAAGGTCGAGATCCGTATCGGTCGATGGGGACCTTTCCTCTCGAACGGGGAGACTCGCGCCAGCCTTCCGGATGGCGTTGCCTTCGATGAGCTTACCGTTGAAAAGGCGGAGCACCTAATCGCAGAGGCCGCAAAAGGACCCGCGTCTCTCGGCGCAGATCCAACGACCAATGAGCCGATCTACCTTAAGAAGGGTCGCTTCGGCCCATACGTACAACGTGGAGATATGGTTGAAGGTGGTGAGAAGCCGAAGATGGCATCACTCCTTCCAGGCATGCAGCCAGATTCCGTAAATCTTGAAGTAGCGCTCATGCTCCTCTCACTTCCGCGCACCGTTGGAAAGAATCCGGAGAACGAGGCTGACATTACGATTCAAAACGGACGATTCGGCCCCTACATTAAGTGTGGCACGGAGAGTAGAACCATTCCCGCCGACGAATCACCATTTTCCGTGACACTTGAGCGAGCAATTGAATTGTTAAAGCAACCCCGCACTCGCGGACGGGCATCGAATCAACCGAAGACCCTTAAGGACCTCGGCAAACACCCTCGCAGTGGAGAGTCGGTAACGATAAAGAGTGGACGATACGGTGCATACGTAACGGACGGCACTGTAAACGCGTCCCTTCCTCAAGGCGTGGAGCCAGAAGCCCTCACGATGGAGCAAGCCGTTGAGCTGATGGACGCTCGCGCAGCAAAAGGTCCTTCAAAGGGGCGGCGACGAGCAGCCAAGCCAAAGGCAGCGAAAGCGGCGGCTCCAAAGAAGGCCAAGGCCGCTCCAAAAAAGAAAGCTTCAAAGAAAGCCACACCTGACGCGGCGGCGTAACATAGTACGAGGGTATCAACGGCGGTGTACGGACACCTATAGCGTTTGTCTCTAACGGGGCGATGGCTCACTTAAAGGTCCAATACCGTCAGAAGCGAACACGTTAGAATCGGCAGATATGGCGATCTCCCACGTTGGTACCCGCGTAAGAGCACAGAGGCTCCAAACCATCCAATATCATATATACCCCCCTGTTTCGGGCAGCTAAGGACGAGGAAGGTTCCAAAGTCTTTTCTTGCTGCGCGGATGGGAGACGAAGATGGAGAAGGAGAACAATAAAGCAAGTGCAGGCGACCCTGTTTGGTTCGTCGGCACGTTCATCCTTTTGGGCCTCATTGCAGCCCTACACCTGGAAATACTTTTGTACTTCCGAGTGCGGGATTACAGTCGGTCTTACCCCAACATGGCACTACAGTTATTTGTAGATCTATTTTGGCTTAAGAACCTCGCAGCTGGCCTTTCTTTTTTTAGTTCAAAAAGGACGGGCGACGTTGCGGGTTGGATTGGATTAATGCTTCACATGTTTGGATTTCTAGCCCTGTACACTGTGGCTCTCGCGTGTTGGCTAGCAAAACTAAACTAAACCAAGAAGTATCGAATTCATCTGTGGCAACTCAAGGAGTTTACCGAAAGGTTTTTACTCTATCCTTGGTTGCCCGAAGCAGGGGGATTTTTAGCGGGATCATACAATTGAATTCTACATTGCGTTTGTACCCGCGGTCGGCGAGGCCGCCGACCCTCCAATCGTTCCCGCAATAA
>JBIIEK010000097.1:0-10935 GCA_044237895.1 Bdellovibrionota bacterium | reverse complement strand
GAATACTGGCCAGCCGAGGTCGTTTGTAGGACCTCCCCCGGCTCTCCGGTTGTAGCCGAGCTCCGTGGAGCCATCCGCGAAGACCACCTCTCCATTGTAGTAATTGAGCCCAAGTGAGTTCAAGAGCTCACCCGCTCTAATCACGTTCATATCCTCCGCCGCAAAGGCAGGCATCGCCTTCCCGTAGAGGTTCACCATCTCTGATGGATAGCTTCCAAGGAACAAAGGATCGAGGAACCAACGATTCCAGTATCCATCCGAACGACGACGCGCCTCTGCATCTTGCGGCGTCTCAGATTCGGCATAGGCCGGCTGAATGTTAACGACAGTGCTTGTCTTTCTTCGCCGCCCAACAAGCTCCCGGATCGCCAATCCCTGCGCGAGCAGAAGATTATGTGAAGCCTCGAGCGCTCCTGATAGGTTTTTTTCTCCAGGGGCGTGAATCCCTCTATGGTAGCCAAAAAGCGCCGCGCAAGAGGGCTCATTCAGAACAAAGTACTCTTCGACGTAGTCGCCGAGAAAATCATCGACGGTTTTACAGTGCGTGAGAAATCGACTCGCAGTGGCACGGTTACGCCATCCCCCTTCTTGAGCGACGAGGTTTGGGAGCTCCCAATGATACAGTGTCGGATAGATCAGAATCTCTCGGGCCCTCAGTGCTTTAAAGAAGTTCTCATACCACTTGAGAGCCTTCTCATTGGGCGTATCGCGCTCGGTGAGAACGCGCGCCCATGAGATCGAGGTTCGATAGTGTTTCACCCCTAAGGAGGCCATGAGATCCGCGTCCTCTTCCCACCGGTCGTATCGGTAGCTCCCTACGTTGGGCGGACAGAGTCCATTCTTCTGGGCGAACGCACTCCACATTGTCGGCTGTGACTGCTCAGCTTCGATGCATCGGGCCTCTCCTATAACTTGCAAATCGGAGTCCGCGACGCCGAACCTCATCCCATGACCACTAAAATCAATCTTCTTATTCATGCTCATACGTTCCCCCACAGCTGACGACTAAATGAGTCTATCTCGTTTAGCTCCGGCTTTCGACCGATTTTTTTGAGCCAGGCATAGGCATCAACCAGTCGATCGACACCATCTCGTCGAATTCGCTTAAAGGTCGCCTGGACCGCGAGAGCCATCTCCGGAGTAGTCGCTCGATTGATAGCACCTTCAAGAGCGGAGTCGTCATTACTCGCCCCCACAATAAGGTCTTTCAGTAACGACCTGACGATCCCCTCTTTCTCCAAGGCCTCAAAAAGCAACGCAAGATTCATCGCTCGTTCCCCAAGAACTTCTTGGAGAAACAACTCTCGTGAACGGGGGCTTCCGGGCTCTATAATCCCGGGGGAGCTGAAGATGGGAACAACTCCTGCGCGAATACAGTCAAGAATTTCGCCCCAACTACCGCGGATGATAGCGGCATCACACGCGACCAAAACCTCGCCCCACTTCTCTCGGAAGCCTATTCCATGCACCCTGGGACTCCCTGGAGACACCCCACAAATCTTCGCCAATTTACCCGATTCGAGCGGGGAAACCATGATGATGTTTGGGTCTTTTGAGGCTATCCGTGCCAACGCCTGGAGTCGGCGCTCAAATTGGCCATCATCACTTAATCCAGGGACAACAACTACCTTGGCTGTTTTCGGATTAAACCCCAACTCGGCAGCGAGAGCCTCTCGAGCTTTCTGCCGCGAGATAGTGAGTGGGGCTACCGGATGTGGAACCTGAATCACCGGAATCCCTTGAACGGCAGATGGCAAATCCGGATCGTACCGGAGGGTGCGGTACGCGAGCGCATCCAAGCGGCGGTGTGAACCACCCAACTTTCGGCTCGTAAGATCCCACCAATCGCAGCTCGTATCTGATGCGCCCTCAGCAAGAAGCTTTCCTTTGAACTCCTCGAGGGACTCTGCAGTATCTACGAGGAGGGAGCGTAGCGGATGCTCGCCAAGTCGAGTAGCGTACTCTTTAAGTCTCCCACTGAGAAAGGTGTAATTGTAGCCTGCCAGCACGACGTCAGGGTTAAGGAGAGCAAGGATTTGCGGCTCCGCCCTGAAATCAGAAGCAAGCACCTTATACTCTCCACGTCGAACTCGTTTGGCTAATTCGAGATTGCAACCAAGAAAGCCCACGATACTCTCCATGGCAGACGGATGAGAGAAGTCGGTGGTAAAATCCTTGTTCCCATCCTCCAAGTAGGTCCAGCCCCTCACCTTTTCGGCAATGGTGGGAGGGAGCGCCTCGGTGAGCAGCTTGCTTCTCTCAACCGACGGAACCACGAGGGAGATATTGGCACTGCCCGTTTCTGAAGCAGACTTCAAAACTTTAAGGCCCTCATTGATATGGCTCAAATTTTGAGTGGCATGCATTATCCCTGCCCCTTCACCAGGGACCGTTGCTGGCAGGAAGCGGAAGCAGCCGTCCCTGAACTCGTAGAGAGAGATCTTCGGACGGCTCTCCGTACTTGACCAGTTCACCGCAACGACCGTAGCGCCCTCACAGAGCTTAGCCGGAATGATAAATCCATGAGAATTGCCCGCATCTTTGAGCGTGATGCACGTACTGTGCTGTCGCTCGATTTGGCCCTGCAGTTCACGAGCGTCGCTCCATCGTTTCAAGGCGTCAAGGCGATGACCGGAGGTGCCCTGTAAGGTAACCACCCCGCGAGCGTCTGGTATAGAGGTTCGGTCAGAAGCCGGAACCGGCAGCGGAATATCGCGAGCCCCCGTCGCGCCCACAATCGTCATACCAATCGGAAGATCCCCGGCGACCCGAATTTGAAATGAATCAGTGACTCGCAGTGGAGTAATAGGTGGGGATTTCGGAGGGGAAAACGAAGCCGTCGCAATTGTTGGAAGATCGATATCGTTAGGTATGTGTTGCACTGAGTCCTCCCCGAGAGAGTTGAAAATAAAATTGACTCGCCGTGTGTAACCGAAAACGATTCGCTATGTGCCCAGAAGAGGTTGGAGAGGTCGATTCAGAACGCGTCACCCACCTCATCGGTCGGGTAAGTGTAAGAGATATATCGGCCTGCTCATTCGGAGCGATCCTGAATTCAGAGCGGAAATCCGATCGTGGTGATTTGTAGGGCCGAGGGGATTAGTATGTGCTAGACAACGCCCAGCGCGTTGACCACGAGCCACCTGCGGAGCTCGTTAACGTGGGAACCCTTACGAAACAGATGATATACAATTAGATAGTACATAGAGTGATATATGCGAACAACAGACTCAGCAAAGCCAAAGGAGATTCATGATATGGGATTACATTCTCTTTCTTTACCAACCGTAGACAAAGACGCGATCGAGAGAACTCTCTCATGTTTCGCTCGAACTACCGATGAGATCGTATCGCTCGCGGAGCTCAGGACGCTCTTATCATCGGGTAAACAACTCGTCCTAAAATTCGGCGCTGATGTCACAGCTGCAGATCTCCACATCGGACACGCGGTCAATCTGTGGATGTACCGTGAGTTGCAGGACCTTGGTCATAAGGTCGTGTTTCTCATCGGAGACTTCACCACGGGAATTGGCGACCCCTCTGGGCGTAATAAGTTGCGCCCGGTAATTCCCGAGGAGCAGATACAGAAAAACGCCGAAGAGTTTATTCGTCAGGTCAAGATGGTCTTGCGAGACGATCCTGAAGTCTTTGAGATTCGACGCAATTCGGAGTGGCTGGGAGCGATGTCAGCTAAGGACCTCTTGAACCTCATGTCCCTTGTGACAAACGATCACCTTCGAAGTCGGGACATGTTCCGAAATCGAATCGCGGAGGGAATCCCCGTCTACGAGCACGAGCTGATCTACCCAATCCTTCAAGGATACGATTCGGTTGCACTCAACGCAGACTTAACCGTGATCGGAACCGATCAACTCTACAATGAGATGATGGGGAGAGCCCTCCAGGATAAGTTCGGTCAAAAACCTCAGGTAATAATAACAACCAAGATTACCCCCGGAATTGATGGTAAGGAGAAGCAGAGCAAGAGCATCGGAAATTACATCGGGTTAGCTCATTCCCCTCGCGACAAATTTGGTCGGGTAATGTCTATCCCGGACAACCTCGTTACGACGTACTTTGAGGTGTACACCACAGTTCCCATGGAGGAGGTAGCATCAATCTCTACTCTCATGGAGAGCGCGCCGATGGAGTGCAAACTGCGATTGGCAGAGGAGGTCGTAGCTCGATATCACGGTCGTGAGGCCGCGCTGACGGAACGGGAGTGGTTCACCAGCACATTTAGTCGAAAGCAAACCCCACTTGAGATACCAGAGGTTGTCGTACCCGACTCAACGGTGACTCTCATTGAGGCTCTCAGTGCCTTCTTTGGCCCCTCAAAGAGCAAAGCTGAGTTGCGTCGGCTTATTCTCCAGAACGGGGTGAAGGTCAATGACATCACCGCGGCCACACTGGATCAACAGCTGCACGTGGGCGACGAAGGGCTGGTTGTGAAGGTCGGCAAGCGAAATTGGTTTAAACTCACGACTCAAAAATAGTCCTGGTTATGGCTTCAAACGGTCTAGCAAAAGACGCAATGGCCGTCGGGGGACAGGTGGTCCAATCTCTGGCACACATCGCCCCGGCGGTCGCCGTCGTGTTTACGGCATCCCTGATCCTTTCAGGGGCTACAACCGCCGCGCCGCTTGCAATTTTGGTATCATGCCTTGGAATTATTCCCTCGGTATACCTCCATTCCAAGCTGCAGGCGCGCTGGACTGGCTCCGGCGGCTACTGCTCCGTTCTACCACCAGCATTTAGTGGAACTTTGGGCACGGCAGCCGGACTCCTCGATTTTTTCTATGAGCCGTTTGTTGCGTCGATCGCCATCTTCGGATTCATCGCGTTTGGTCTCGAGCCGTATATCGGGCGCCCATTGACTCTGTGGGAGGTGACGCTCTTCTCTCAAATGTTGATCCTTCTTATATACTCCCTTTCCCGAAGGGAAGTACGATGTGTATCGAGTCTCCTCTTTATCTTCGGTTTCGGCGAGGTTCTTCTCTTCATCGGGCTTGCAATCTTTCTAATCGTTCAGACACCGCTAACAGCCCCGTCGGTCGCACCGATATTCTCCCCAGAGCACTTTGATCTTGGAGGATTTGGAAAGGCTGCGCTCTTTGGGACACTCATGTTCGTGGGCTTCGAGTCGGGGATCTCCTTCTCCGCGGAGACTTCGAATTCAGAGCGCTCATTTCGGATGGGGATTTGGTGCTCCACGGTGATTTCAGCTCTAGTCTTCATTCTCAGCTTCGCCGCTGTGGTGATTGCGTTGGGCACTGACGGACCTCTTAGTCACCTCACCGTAGAGAAACTTAGTGCGATGCCCAGTCCCTATTTGGACTCAATCATCCCCGCAGTTATGGGCAGATCGGTAGGTCACCTCGTGCTGGTTCTTGTTTTATTCCTAAGCACTCTGTCGTGCGGCATGGCGGCGTTTGGAGCCGGAGCCCGTAACCTCTTCGCTCTTGGAAAGATGGGAGCTCTTCCTCGATTCCTCACAGCCAGCAACCCCGCGGGAGTGCCCGTTGGTGGCGCTAAGGGATGTTACCTCATCTCAGTAGTGGTTAGCCTTCTCCTGGCATCGTTGAATGCTCCAGCGGTGGCGTTTGAGATAGGCGCTGCATTTTATGCCTCCATAGCGATAGTATTTTACTGTCTCGTGTCTCTGGCCGCGTTCATGAACAGTGCTACTCTCGGTAATTCTCAAACTACAAAAGCGTTTATCGCGATACTAGCGCTTATCGACCTGACCATCTTTCTCTCATTACTCACCATCTCGATCGCCGACTATACCTCAAAGGAAGGAGCGGTCGCCTTAGTTCCCTGTCTCCTCGTTGGAGTTTTAATCGCGACAATAGTATGGGCGACCCTACTCTCGATCGGTCGACCGCGGGTGGTAGCTCGACTACAGCGCTCCCGATCTCGAGGCACCTCCTCCCCGGCATACTCCATCGGGCACTAAGAACACCTCGTTAACTACCCTCACATTCCGGACTCCTCGAGGACTCACGTCGACACCTCTTGTGGATTGTAGCGTACACGCAAAACGACACCCCGATGCGCACGTGATGCGCATCGCATGCAGCGCTCGAGTCGTCGCCGTTCTTGTAATGCTCATCACCACACGAAGGCATTTCTTTATCTCGAAACTACGCATCTTCACACGCTTCTCTTCAGCCGAATCACGACAGCAAAGGATTCAGAACAGGAAGTCGAAATGCATTCCTGCGCTTGAATTTAGCTCTGAATCGATTCGACGAGTTTCGTTGACGATGAAACGCACTCACTGCACACTCAAATCACACACGGAGGAATGCGCTATGCAATCAAACACAACTGAAATGTCAACGACGCTCGAAGTAGAGAATGAGGCGATGGTCAGCAGCGCAAGCGCGCTCGCGCATCAGTTTCTCTTCAATAAAATGCGCGTTCCGTTTTATCAGCGAATGTATGCAAACGTTGATATCGCGACCTCGGCGGACCTCGCGACGATCGTACAAACGATCCCGGTGATGACCAAGGCAGCGCTACGACGAGCTGCTCCGCGCGATTTTCTGCCGCAGGTTGATGGCCGTCTCTTGGGGCGCTATGCATTGCACCGCTCTACGGGTGGGACGACGGGAACTCCAACATCGATAAGCTATTCGAGAGGTGACTGGGAACGTGCAGTGCGAGCTCATGCCTCTGTCTTCTCGGACCGAATGGGTGATTCAGACATTCGGGCGTATAATGGGTATAACCAGGGACACATCTCTGGCCCTATATTCAGCGAGAGTATCTTTGAGGCTGGAGGACTCTGCGCTACTCGAGGCTTTCAATCGAATGATGAGGCGGCACTCCGAGAACTTGTAGCTCACCAGTGCAATGTCGTCATCTCGCCGCCAACCGCCTCGAAGAAAGGGGGCACCATTGAGGGGCTTCTGGAGATCGATGCCACAACGGGCACCGAGTACCTCAATGGCGACAACATACAGATGCTCGTTGTATCCAGTAGTGAGCTTACGCCAAGCCTTCTTGGGGAGCTGCACTCTCTCGGAATTAATACTATCGTGAACTGCTACGGCTGCACAGAAGTTATGCCCGTTGGCTTCAGCTGTCCTCTAGACCCCTTCTCTTTTCACATAGCCGCCGATGCCGGAACGTTTGTCGCGGTTGTATCACCAGATGGCGCGCTGGTAGAGAGCGGCGAGCGGGGCATTGTTCTTCTCAGCAGGTTCGGTGCCCATGATGTAACGGGGCAGTTTGTTCCATCATTATCTACCGCCCTTCTTAATTACGTCACAGGCGATGAAGCGACGTACACAAATGGCTTGTGTGCGTGCGGCCATCGAGGGGGATCCCTCTCCGAGGTCTGTCGCGTGGCGAATATCGAAGAGAAGATCGAAACAGGTTGTCAGGTCTGGGAGTAATTTATGCATACGATTCCAAACTACATCGCCGGAAGCTACTCAACGGAAGGAAGCGCAAAGACACTCATGGACCTTAACGGTTCACCGGTCGCTGAGATATTCTCGGCGACGCCCTCGGTGCTTCGTCAGGTGAAGCGCGCAATCATGAGAGGCGGAGCGGCTCTTCAGGCGATTCCGGTCGAGGTGATTTTTGAAATTCTTGAGGAGCTCTCAAAAGAGTATTTTGACTCGGCCCTAGTCGCTCAGCAGGTAGTATCGATTACCGGCACCTCTCGTTCGAGTCACCGGATATCCCTTGAGGCTCGTCGTAAGTGGACTTCCCAGATACGAGGTGTCTACGCGGAACGGGCGCGCTCTGTTCGCTCCGGCAACGAGGTAAGCGTGCTTGAGCCATCGGGACCGATCGTGGCAGTGCTTCCCCAAAACTCCGGAGAGGAATCTTTCTACGTCCTCGCGCATGCGTTAATAGCTCGATGTCCGATCCTGATCCGGACGAGCTCCGAGGGGGAGTCCTCACTGAGCGCAATCGAATTCATTCGGTCACTCGAGAAGGTACTTGAGCGACGCCCTACAGAGATCTCCGCTGCTATTCGCTCGTCAATTGCAGTAGTGAATGTGTTTGGACTTTCCAGTAAGGAGGACCTGCTCGAGGCTCTTCATATGACCGATGCAAACTACCTCATTTTCGGTAGTGAAGAGACGATGCGACTCGCCAAGGAGTTCTGCGCCAAGCGGGGAGTGCGAAAGATAATCACGATGGGTACCGGACTTGCTTCAGCGTTTGTATGCGGGGACGCTGATGTCGATTCTGCCGCTCGTGAGATTATCGAAGCAGCTACGTTAAATAACGGGAACGAGTGCGTCTGTACGAAGGTAGTGTACGCCGAGGAATCTATTGCGAATGCATTGCGCGCGAGGCTCGCGGCTATCGCCGCTCCGCTGCGGGGAGGTTCGTTGACCAACGACAGTGCAGTGCTTGGACTGTTGAGACCTAGCCACCTCCAAGCCCGTCGAGATTTCGTTCGCGGACTTGGGCGGTCGTTACTCGAGTCTAAGGAGCTCTTCGACGTACTCGTAGAAGAGACCCCCCTCACTGAGCGAATCGCTGAGGTGCCGGGCCCATTCGTCATCGTTAAACGAGTTCCGTCGATACAGGTAGGCGTGGAGACCTTCAGGAACGATCTCCGGCGGGAGGGAGTGTCGCGAGCGATATGCACAGCGGTATTCACGTCGACGCAGAGCAGGTTTCTCGAGATCGCCCGGATGATTCCGTCGTACTGCGTGCGTCATAATCTCGGAACTCATCGGGTAAATCCACTCCAGGATATTCATGGAATTTCACTCTTTGAAGAGTTCTTAACTCCGAAACTCCTAGACCTCAGGCCGTTACAGGCGGAGGGCTTTGAGGCGTCAAACGTGTATCCCAGTGAGGCAGTATGTTAGTCGAAGCTGATCGGTCCCCCTTACGTTCAAACCAAAACTGGGACAAAGGGGTCACCTTCCCCACGACTCCCGAACGTTCAGAGATGAGCAGGCTCTCCTCTCTGGTCATTCAGAATGGCGGAGAGGTCCGGGGCGAAGGCTCCCCTTCACGCATGCTATGGGGGGCTGCTCCGACAGGGATGATCCATCTCGGGTACTGCGGCTATTTTGGGCTGCTCCAAGAAGCCGGGCGCCAAGGGACCGCCTCCGTGGTCGTAGTTGCCGACTATCACGCGTACCTTGACTCTGAGAAATCTCGATGGAGCGAACTTGACGATCGAGCAGAGCAGTACACCCGCGTGCTTCAGGCGGCAGGGTTCTCGGATGTCATACGAACGAGAGAGAGCTATTCCGACCCGGCATACTTCGCCGGCCTGATGAAACTCTCGAAGCATTTTGGTGTCGAGAGGTGCTTACAGTCTGGCACCGACACCTTCGGAGTAAATGGCAGATCCGCTGCTGAAGTCTTATACGTGCTTACACAGGTGTATGACCTCTCCTATTTCGGGGTAGATTCAGTCGCCTGCGGACTGGATGAATCCGACATCTATCGCATGGGAGCGCCGATACTCGCTGGATACGAGTCCGTCAACCGACAGCAGTGGTATCTTCCGATGTGTCCGGGACTTATCAAGAGGGAGATGCACGCCTCGGATTCGGGCAACAACAAGATCCTCGTTACTGATGAGCCCGATGTCTTAACGAAAAAGCTCAGGCACCATGAAGAGGCTCGAGCCTCAGGTGGTGTGGACGTGTCGATGTTCGACTACCTCGATAAGTTTCTCTTTCCTCTGTACGGAATGGAATCCGTGAGGACTGACACCGGGGCAATTTCGAGTGTCACTTCGGAGCGGGATATCTCCCGATACGTTGAGCGCCTGGAGGTAATTCTCTCGCGCTTCTACACGTTGAATAATTAGAAGATCGAGACGTTACGGTTGTACCACTGCAAATAGTAAGGAGAGGATATGAATAACGTGGCAAGCATCGCTAGAGGAGCGGCGCAAGATATCTCCGCAGACGTCTTCGACACCCTCGCTCTTCCTGCGCTCGCCCGTGGAGGTCTTGACGCTATGTTCCAGAGCGCTCGAAGGCACTTTGCAAAGGTATGCCAATCTGCGGGCATTCGATTCAGAAACCCTGAACTTGCTCAGTACTGCCACGATCTCCTGCGTCAAGAATGTGCCTCCGTGATGTCCTCTCCGCTTCCTCGCCGCGAACACCTTCGGGCGACAATCGGCTCCCTCATTCAATACCGTATTGGAGTGTTAGAGGAGCCCCCCATCGTAGCGGCGCCATCGACGCCTCGGATCCGCGCAACCGGGTCTGGAATCAAAGAGTTCCATCCCGAGTATGTCCGGAACCTCTCACCGGACCACGAGCTAATCGCGGTTAGTTATTTTGTAACGAATCCAAAAGCTGTGTCCCTCCTCCAAAAGAACTGGAAGAAGCGTGACGCTTCGCACTCTCAAGTTCTAGGCACATCCAGGGAGGACGTATCTGATCTTATGAGCGAGGCTCCCGGAGGATCCATCGCCCTGCTTGACCCTCGGCGACTGGACCTCGGGATTCTCGTCGAAGTCGATGTTCCGCTCGCTTTCGGTATGCAGGTAGCCCCTGGAGGTCGCGGCCTCGTCGTCGGAGGCGGATCAACCATCTACCACGTTCAACAGGGAGCGATTACATCGGCTACGGAAAACCGTCTCTTCAACGACATCCACGGTTTATCCCTTAGTCGGAACGGGCGACTGTTGGTTACCTCAACTGGCGTAGACGGTGTATTCGAAGTTGATTTTGCGAACGCAGGAAAAGTTCACTGGGACTGGATCGCTAGTGAGAACGGATTTGGGTTGAGCGCCAATGGAAGCCCACGGGCGATACATAGAAGCGGCGACTACACGAATGTCATCACTACAACCCCAGAGCACTCGACCCATATCAACTCCGTGCTCAACCATCGTGAGGGCAAGTTACTAGCTACCCTATTCCATCAGGGATCGCTCGTGGAGATCGATATGACGACCGGTGAATCTCGGCCACTTATTAC
>JBIIEK010000252.1:0-2949 GCA_044237895.1 Bdellovibrionota bacterium | reverse complement strand
AGACTAAAGGTCGGACAGACACTGACACTCCCCAACGCCGCCACCATACATTCCTCCCTCCCTACCTCATCATCCAACACGCTTAAAGTGCCCCAAGCGACGCCCCAAAAACCGAATCAAACGGAGCAGGTGCCACCTCCCACTCAATCCACGACACGGCTGAACGATCCTCGCTTTTGCAGCCCGTTGTCCTCTGAAGAATCCCCGAGCTTTTTTACCTTCCTAAAACGAGCTCTCGGCTTTGAAGGAATGAAGATTCAACGGGATGAACACGACCGGGGAAATCAAGGACCCGCCAAACTTACAAACTGCGGGGTAACCGGCATCGCTGTTGCTCAGCATATTAAGGACACCCAGAAGCGAAATGCGTCTCCCGAGGAGATCTCTCACATCCTTGAAACGCTCTCTTTGGACGAAGCGGTAGTTGTATACGCAACCGGATACTGGAGAAAAGAATATCAAGCACTCCCGCCTAAAGTTGCCTTTATCATGTTCGACTGGGGGATAAACTCACACCCAAAAACCGTCGTCGGCGAGTTCCAGAAAACTCTTGGGCTCCCAAGTAATGGAGCGTTAGACCAACGAACTATCGCTGCGATTAACTCCCTTGAAGAGAATGGCGCGTGCCGGGAGCTGATCAAATGCAGAGAGAACTTCTATACAAGGCTCGCCGCTGCTCGCCCACATGATCAACGACACCTTAAAGGGTGGCTTAATCGCACCCATGCGGCGCTGGAATTCGCGAACTCCGAGGAGTTTAAAGAGCTCAAGGCCGTCTTCGAGAAAACTGCCAAGCACGGATGCGACCTCTTTGATCCTGTGCGCGTTGGGCACACGCTTCTCAAACGCAACAGCAAGGAGCATACCCTTATACGCCACCTGCAAGAACGGCTCACGAAAGCTGGCTATGAACTCGCCACGGATTCGTTCTGGGGCCCTGAAATGGACCGCGTAGTAACCTTCTTTAAAGAGAAGCATCGACTTCCGGGGGGACCAACGTGGGGAGTTACCGAAACTCAAGTCCTTGATGCGCTGCTCAACTCAAAAACCCACTCGCCTCAGATAGCGGCAAGCTTCAGCGGGCTGGTTATTCCTCCTCGCTTAGTGACACATAATCAGTAGGACCGCCGCGCCCCGATCGACGCAACTGCAACAGAAACAACTTGCGCCAAACGCCGCTTAACTGTCGCACATCGAACATCCGCGCTCCGTACGAGCAATTGCCCAACACCTCCGGAAAAATCTACACCCAATCTTTTGCAAACCTTATCAACGATTCGTAATCTTCCCGGTCCTTACTACGCGACTTGATCGCGAATGGAGTTTATATGAGAGAAAAAGATATTCGCGACCGACTCACCGGTATCAATCCAGCGGAGCGCGCAGTCGAGGAGCAAAGCACATTCGGCAGTTCATTCAATGAGCTCAAACTTCATGCCTCCTCGCCCTTACCCAACTCCCCCACTCGCGAGGAAGCCTTCCGAGAGGCCAAAAAGGACCTTCTCATTAAAACCCTTTCATCGTGGGTGGATACTTTCGTGAGTCGTTGGCTCGACAATCGAGAGACCTATGACAGGGAGAGCTGTAGTTGGATTCGCGGCGAGGTCGCTCGTATAATGGAAAGAACAGGCTCCCATCTCTCCAACCTAGAAAAAGAGGGGCGCGACTCCTTCTTCATTACGAGAACTTTGAACGCCTTTTCAAAGATCGAAGGTGGTCATGAAGGAATCGACCGCATTATCGAATCGCTCGACAACCCCTTTGTGGATCTTTGCGCCAGACACTATCAAGCTGGCGATACCCCTTCTGTTATTCACGCGAAGATTAACGATATTCGAGAAGATAATTTTTTATTCGCGCACTTCGCGCGCAGCGTAAAAGGCCTGCTATCGCTGGAGATCTACGCACAACTAAGCTCTGCCGAGCGATCGGCGTTCATCGACGCTTCTTCAGTCCGAGAACCGCTTGCTCGCCCTCGAAAGGACCTGTTCGTGTCAGCACGTAGCCAGTCGATGTATGACAGCGCTGTAGATAGCGCTGTTCGTGGTATCTTTCGGGAACAGCCCATAGCTCTACTTTCATTACTAGAAGAGCTCCCTCCGACTGG
This sequence comes from Bdellovibrionota bacterium, assembly GCA_044237895.1. GTDB lineage: Bacteria > Bdellovibrionota_C > UBA2361 > UBA2361 > OMII01 > OMII01. The sequence continues at coordinate 842 of JBIIEK010000252.1, read as the reverse complement.
AGTAGCGAATAAAGGGCAGGCTTTTCGGCCCAGCCGAAGACACCTCATCCCCAAGTATACCCACGGCAACTGTCTCAACGACCTTCACAGCGCGGCATACGATGCATTTGTTGACTCGCCACTTTCGGGAGCTCCCTTTCATATTCTTCTGAAAGACCTCTTAAAAAAGACAAACTCAATCGCTGGCGCCCATGGAAAGCCCTCCTCCATCTCGTGGGTATTGGGCGGGATGATGCGTGACCAGATGAGGTTTTTTGCAAAAAACCAAATTATGCACGCCGCTCACTCCGAACTAAGTCGACGAACAAGTGAGGATACCCCTGGTTCATTCACCGTATACACAGAACTCTCTCGCTACTTTCGGCTACGAGGTGAGGTATCAGACGAGGGAGACCTCTCTCTTGTTCGCTCGTATTTCGATGGCGGACAATGGTCCGAATCGCGCGAAGAGATCGGCGAGCTCTTCGTAGGGTTAGACGCGTTGCGGTCTAAGATGTACCCAACGACAAAGTATCGGGCATTTCTCGGCGGGGTGATCGCCACAAAATTCCGAGAGCAGTTAGAAGGAGCCCTAAAGGAGAGCTCATCCCTCGACGCAACCGTGCCGCGGCATCGAATCTAACGCCCGATCCGAAGGAATGTACGTGTGTGTAAGCACACCTCGCTTACTGCCAAGGTATGGCTTTTTTTCTGAACACAGTAATTGGAAAGGTGGGGTGTCCCGGGGGGATAGGAGGTGTGGATACGCTGGCTATCCTGGCGCTTGGGAGATGGGGAGTATGCTCGATATCATACGACGTGCACGAATAAATACCCTCTCCGTGAGACGCTCATGACACGCT
>JBIIEK010000011.1:0-33168 GCA_044237895.1 Bdellovibrionota bacterium | reverse complement strand
CGCGGTTGGTGTTGAGCGTTCGCAAGGCGCAACGTTCCTTGAGGGATATCCTCGCTTCTCGTTCGATGATGAGGACGACCTGCCGGATGAGTACGCGACGACCTTTCGTCGAAAGAAAACGACCCCGCGGTATAATGGAGACGACGATAGAAAGACGGGAGTATCTCTCGAACAGTTGCGCACCCTTTTAATGCCCGCCGACTCTATTAAGCAGGAGATAGAGATCCCCGCAGAGTATCACGACAAGCCTAGCGCTGCCCTCGAACAGCTAGCTCCGGGTGTTGAAGTGATTCATCCCTCGTTCGGGCGAGGATGCGTTGAGTCGGTAAAAGGCGCGGGCTCCTCTGCGACCGTGTTTGTCAAATTTGACTCCTTTGATGAGTCAAAAAAGCTTGTGTATAGGTTCGCGAAGCTGGTGTTGGTTTAGTTGTGAGGAGGGGGTTCGCCCCTCCAGCTGCTCTCGCTAGAGATCGGTTAGATCTCCCTCGTCCTTAATTTTTACATCTTCGTACGGAGCTGTTTTTCGCCGGTAAAACTCTAGTGCGATACAGTTGAGGACGCCGACGACCTCATTGTGATCCGCGTACCGCAACTCAGAGCCGTACACTTTTTCAATAAGAAGGCTCACGATGTAATTCATGTGTCCTGGGCGTTGCATCCTATCTTTTGGGACTATCTCCGCAAGTGCGTTAAGTACGTCTTGGTATTGTGCGCGATCTTTGCGTCCGATGTATGGCATACGAGGCTCCTCCTTGTTTTGGTTATTTGTAGAACGAACTGTGGGCTTGAACGTCAGGTAGTCGGGGCATCGCCGGTGCAGTGCCGAGCTTTTCGGTCGAGAGGCCGGCGACGACGGTTGCGAATTTGATCGCACGCGTAAGGTCACCATTAAACCGCACGAGGCCCGCGGCAATTCCGCCATTGAAGGCGTCGCCAGCTCCCGTTGTATCTATCGGGGACACTCTAATCGCGGGGGTGCGGATGATGAGGCCCTTTGTTATCCCGGACAGATGTTCGTGAGGTGCTTCTCGTTGATAGAAGATGCTCCCCTTCTCTCCGAGGGTCATTAAGATAGAGGGGGCTGAAAGGTGGTCGCAAATCTCGCGAAGCGAGCTGTCTGACAGTTGCGAGATGTCCTCTTTAAAGGGTTCTCCGGTGGCCCGTTCTACGAGGAACGCAAGCTCCGTTTCGTTTGGTGTGATGCAATCCGCGAGCGCAAGAAGCTCAACAGAAATGGATGGATTTATGGGAGCTGGATTAAAGAGTGCATAGATACCTCTCGCGCGAGCGTAGCGCAACGCGCCCTCGGCCGCCGTCAGATTGCTCTCAGCTTGAAGGAGGAGAACTTTTAGATCTGACTCTGCCGAGAGAGCTTTTAAAACATGATCGTGCGTGAGGTGTTCATTAGCTCCGAGCGCAACGACGATGGCGTTCTGGGCTTGGTTGTTGATGACGATCGAGGCGGCGCCGGTCGGTACACCCGGAATAGAGAGAAGATTCGTTCGAAGACCCTCTCCTTCACACCATGCGCGATAACCGTCGGCAAATATGTCATCGCCAACCGCACCGATGAACAGCGTTGCAACCTCCTGCCTATGGGCCGCGACCGCTTGGTTAGAGCCTTTGCCTCCGGGACCGGTGAAAAACGAGCCGATAATAGTCTGACCAGAAGTTGGAAAGTCAGCGACTTGAAAGGCGAGGTCCTGAACAAAGCTTCCGACGACGGCGAGGGATGCTCCCATTAGAGTAGTCCTCTCGATACTTTAGACTTTATAATCTCCGCGAGGGTATCCCCTTGGAGGAGCTTAGCAAAGCTCTCCCCAGCGAAGTGGCGCATCCATTCGTATACCGCCGGGCGAAGCTCTGGGGTAAGAGCCGGTGGGATAGCGATAACTTCATCGAAAGCGGAGATTATCTCTTGAGCGAGAGTGTTGTTGGCGCGTATCGCTGCTTCAACCGGGGAGCTTCCGTTTTGAGCCAATTCGCTCTGATAGTGAGCCATGCTGTTACGAAGGATTACCTTTGTTCTCGGATATTCGATCAGCATCAGGTTCCACGGAAACTCCCGAGCATCACCTGCGTTCCGAAAATCAGAGCGAATGATGACCGACGGAATATCGAGCATCTTCGCAACGAGGAACTCAACAACCGTTCCGGAGTCGAGCTCTGGACCATCAAAATTAAAGAGGCCGAGATCGCACGAGACTACGTGAAGCAGGTCCTGGTCCCGGATTGCGACCGGGGTCGCTTCTCGTAACTCAAGGTTCTGTGGAACCACGCAGGTAAATCGCTTGTTTGAGAGAGTGGTTATCGCGTCGGCGAGAATCGCGTTGCCGGTAAGGTGCTTTAAGCTAAAGAGCTCGCCGGCGAAATAGATAGAGAGCGATTGTGTCATACGGGGATATCTAGCGCGTTTTTCGGCTGCAATGAAATGAAAAACGCCCCTGTGAGGAAGGAAGTAGAGAAAGGGCCGTCTTGAAATCTACGCCGGGCGTCGACGACGGAGTCGGCTACCAAACTCTCGCGTGAGCACCTCTGTGAAAAAGAGGGCTAGCGCAAGTATAGAGAAGAGGTGAGCAAGCGACTCTCCTTGAGCCCCCTTCTCCTTAAGGACCATAAGATCGCTCGCGAGGGGGTCCACCTTTCCGCCGGTTAGAGAGGCGATCTTTTCGAGGAGTTCGCGGTTCGGCGTGGGGTGCGGTCGCTCTCCCACGGAGTCCGCCGATACCTCCCAAGCCACCTCTGGAAGAGATGCCTCAAGAAGGCTGATGTTTGCTTTGTACGTGCCCGGAGCAGGTTGCGAAACGCGCGCTTGGTAGTGTCCCGAGGAGAGCTTCGAAAAAGAGAGTGGGATCGTGGTGCCGTTTGGTGTCGTTACTGCGGCGGAGATCGGGGCGTCGCCAACGTCTTGAAAAAGAGAGAGGTCTATCACGTTGTCAGCGCCGTCAACCCACGAGCGTAGTTCAAAATCGACGTTGGATCGTGCTTTGCCTGCTTTGGGAATAACGGACTCTACGAGATCCGACCAAAATTCATTGATCGATTCCCACCGTATCCACGGGGCTGTCCAGCGGCCATTTGAGTCAGAGGTGAACGCTACAACCCTGCCCTTCTCAACCGGCCACGACGCGAGAAGAGGGAACATCTTCCCGTCCTCTGAGACTACCAGTTCGGTGTTAGCCGGGTCGCGAGGGAGCGTCTCGACGAAACCCTTGATGAAAGGAAAGCTCCTCATCTGAGTTGAGCTGATGCCGTCAGGACCGATAGACACCTCGATCGTGGGGTTTTCTTTGAGGGTCTGCTCGTCGGACGCCACCTTTACGTCCGAGAGAAAGATCTTGGGGAGGTTTTGGGGATCCCTTGTTTGATAGAAGGAGCCTCCACCGACGTTGGCGAGTTGGGCTAAAAATCCATCGTCGGCATCGTTTCCAACGACGACTGTGGAGGCGGTGATTCCGAGAATTCTCATCTGTTTTACGAGGTCGAAGTAGTAAGGACCAGGGTCGGGTAGCTTTCCATCTGTGAGAACGATGACGTGTTTGCGGCCCGCCTGTATGCGCGAAAGACCTCGACGCGCTTCATCGAGGGCGGGAAAGAGGTTCGTCTTTTTCGTCGGAAAGAGCCTGCTAATTCGATCCGCCGCAGATGACCGAACGTTACCTACGAGGGAGAGGGGTAAGGCGACGAACGGTGAATCATCGAATCCAATCACTCCGATATAATCGTCGTCTTTTAGGCTTCCAAGAACCTCACGCGAGGCGGCCTTTGCAAACTCTAGGCGATCCTCCATCGCCATGCTGCGCGATTTGTCGATAACAAGTTGAACGGCGACGTTGAGGCGCTTCTTCTCGACGTGAGGAGGGACAAGTCGAACTGGAAGGATCTCTTCTACGGCAGATCCTATATATCCACCGAGGCCGAAACTTTTATTTCCTCCAACCATTATGAGCCCCCCTCCTTGACGCACGTATGCTGGAAGCTCGGCTTCAAATTGTTTCGGAATCGATGCCACGGGCACGTTGTTCAGGATGACCGCCATGTAGTCCTTAGGGCCTCCTAAAGAGGCTCCGGAGCTTCCGGCGATCTCGGACTGCACCTGGTATGCTTGCCCTTTCCATATCTGAGAGAGAAAGCGGTCGTCGTCTGGGGACCCTGAGAGGAGGAGTATGCGATCTCGCTTTTCTCCGGACATCCACGTAGTTCGAGTAATCGAGTGGGCCCCATCTTTGCCGTTCCAGCTGAATGTAGCGGTGATCGGTTGGAGCCCCTCAAGATGGGGATCGCTTTGACTCGTTACGGTGATATCTCGAGCGGCATCGATGACGACCGTCTTCTTGAGTAGCTCAGTGGGGCCGTGCCGTAAGGAGAGCGCTCCTTGTACCCTCTCGCCAAGTACGTTGGAGATGGTTGCTCGAATTTCAGCGCTTTTTTGATTTTTAACGACGTTGGGAGCAAGGAGCTGGGATATCGAGACGGCGGCTGTCTCTGGTGGGCCTTGAGCGGTAAGCGGAAAGATTGGCGCTGTCGTCTGGGCCTGAAGCGTTTTAAGCGCGTGCCCTTTGGTCTCATATCCATCAGAGAGAAGGAGGATCGGAGAGTGCGGTGTTATCAGAGAAGATCGAAGAGCCCCTTCAATATGTGTGTTATGAGGGCCTAATTCGGTTGAGGCGCTCTGTATCGAGGTAAATGAAGAGCTCGTTATCGTCGCGGTCCGCGCAACCTCACTACTAAAGGTCACGAGGGAGAGCGGAGATCCGAGTTCGTTGGCTAAGGCGCGAGCTCGCTCCAGCAGCGCCTCTCCCTGAGGCTTGGTCACGCTGGCGGATACATCAAGAAGTGCGGTTATTCCCTGCGGGGCTCCGTCTCGTACTCGTAAGGGGCCTGCGAGAGCGATAATAATAGAGAGGACCACTAGGCCGCGGAGAGCCCCTACTAGAAGAGCATGTGGGGTTGAGGGTCTCCGCCGATAAAGCATGAGTATCGCGCTGAGCAGAAATGGAATTGAGAGCGCAAAGATAAAGGGATGTTCGAACCTCATGCGGCGCCCCACTTCTGTCGGCGTCTTAGCCGGCGCACGCTGTCAACGAATGCGGCGAGGAGCGCCAGTGTGAGGAACCAGGGATAGAGCACTCGAGCGCGCTCGGAGCGAGCGTGGGGTTCTGGCTGAGCGACCTCCTGTAGCGTAATCGGCGCAGGGTGCAAGAGATCGGACTCAGAGTCGTACAACGAATTGAGGGCGATGAATAAGGGATCACCATTCATCTTCGTTATTTTAAGAACCCCGGCGTGTTCCGCCGTCACCGTTTTGAGTGGTGTCATCGTTACCGATTCTTTCAGAGGCGCAACATAGTCGACCGAGGTCGCCTCCTGAGGAAGGGTAATGATCATAGGGAGCGCGTGCGTTGAGCCCCCGCCATCCCTCGAGAAGAGCCAGTTGAGGGTGTTGAGGAGGAGGATGCTTAACGTGGGAGTTCTCGCGCCATCGAAGGGGAAGAGCTCTATGCCGGAGATGACGTATCGAGCCCCGCGAGATTCTCCTGCGCATAGAAGTGGCCCAATTTCAGAAAAAAGGATCGGCTTCGCGCTCTCCGGACAGCGAAGGGTTCTCGCTTCAGGGACAGAGAGGAGCGCGGGCTTTACGTAGCGCATAATCGGGTGAGATTCCTCCCATCGAGCGATGGTAGTCGCTCCGGAATCTTGAACTTCTCCTCCCCACGGAAGGGTTCCCGAAGGAGGCATTACGAGAAGTGATGGGGACGTTGGTGTCGTGCCAAGTGATTGTCGGTGGACAATGACGGGGCCTTGGGGGGCTGAGGTGCCGTTCGCTGGGCTAATTTCAATAAGAGGAATCTTTGTTAGTCCGAGTTGCTCTGGTGTAAGCGAGCTCTGCAGAGTAACTCGCGAAAGGCTTTGCTCCTTGGTGATCCATGCCTCGTTGTCGATAAGGAGGGACTCGGTATGAGGTGCGCGCGGTAAGGATATGCGGAGACGGCAATAGTCCCAGTTCGTCGGAAGTGAACTTACCGAGATAGTGGTGCTTTCCATCGAGACGACACGAGCGCTGATTGGGGGGAGCGCTTGGGTGCTCAAACCGATTGAGCATTCGGTCGTTAAGAGTATGTCAATCGTGGATGATAAGGTGCTTTTCACCCTCGCAACTAAACGGTCTGTGCCGGGTGCCGGCGAGCGCGAGATCTCTTGGATCCATACGTTGTGCTCGACGCGGGCTGGCTCGTGAGACGACGAGACGATTAGGCGAGGATTTTGAGGCCGCGTATCAAATGGGTGGTCGGTATATACCCAGAGAGCATCGAAAGAGGGATCGTTTAAGATTTGGACGATCTGTTCTTGAAGAGAATCTCTCCCCTCTGAAAGTTGTAATTGAGCGATCTGTTCTAAAGCATCGTGTGCTTCTGAGGGCTCTGGAGAGAGTTTTTCAAGATTTGTAGAGCCTGAAAAAACGGTAAACGAAGTTGATGTAGGCGAGCTCTCGATGTCGCGCGTCGCGCGATCCTTTGCGCTCGCAAGTCGAGCTCCCTGTGACGAGGCCGCCCCCATGCTTATGGAGGAATCGAGTAAGACCGCTACGTGACGGCCCCGTTTCGTAGCAATAAGATTCGCGGCTGCGAGGGCGAGCGAAACGAAGAGCGCCAGTTCAATCCAAAACTGAAGGGGCGGAACGAAAGTTCTTCGACCTTGAGGTTGTTGCGGTAGATCCTTTAAGAGAAATAAGGACGAGACCACCGTCGTGTTTGAGTTTCCGCGAACTCTAAAGATGTAGACAAGGAGCCCGAGGGCGATAGGCGCGGCGAGGAGGAGCCAGGGCGAGGCGGCGCTTATGGTGGACCCGAGTACGGTCATCATACAAAGAGCCCCATATTGGTGAGTGTTTCGATGCTCGCTTGAGCAAGGGGCTCCTTGGCAACGGTCGATGTGAATTGAACGTGCGCTCCGTGACAATGATCTCGCACCCGTTCTATATGCGCAGCGAGAGCCTGGGCGTAGTGCTCACGAGAGGTGGGATCAAGAGAGAGTCCGAGGGGCTCGCCCGTCTCGCTATCTACGAGCGTTCCCCCAAAACTACCGGGTGAGGGATCAAGGTCTGAGGGGGACAGTATCTGAACGGCATGAATCTCCATGTTCCGCGCCCGAAAGCTGCTGAGCATTGAGGCGACCTGCTCAAGGGGATAGAGGAAATCAGAGATTATGAGACAGATGCCCGGAAAGGATACTCGCGTCGCCGCTCGCCGGGCCGAGTCGACTATATCAAGGGTGTCCGGTAATGAATCGCGGGAGGGGATAGGAATCGTGTCAAGGAATCGTCGAACCGAGGTGAACGCCTTCGCGCCCCAAAATGCAGGGGAGTGAGCGCCTCCCAGTACAGATATCGTTACCGGGTCTTGGCTCGCTAAGGCGATGTACGATGCGCAGGTGGCGAGATGCGCGGCGCTCTCCCATTTTATTCTAAGGTCTGGATGGGTCAGCGAACGTGAACCATCAAGAACGATGAAAAAGGAGACGGTTTCCTCCTCAAGATAACGCTTCACGTAGACTTTATCGCTACGAGCATAGAGATTCCAATCGATGTAGCGTGGATTGTCCCCGAGCTCGTAGGAGCGGTACTCCGCGAATTCAACGCCGTGCCCTCTTCGCTGAGATCGATGAGCACCCTGTCGAATGCCATAGAAGGATCTGCGTGTACGCAACGCAAAGGTATCGAGGAGTCGTAGGGTCTGCGGATCAAATACCATGACGGGCTTCCCTACTTGGCGTTACGAACCTCCGCAATGAGATCGTCTGTAGTGATGCCATCCGCCTCCGCTTGGAAGTTTAAAATAAGACGGTGTCGAAGTGTCGGAGCTATGGCGAGTTGGATGTCTTCGAACGCGATGTTGATCCGTCTATCGAGAAGCGCTGCGACCTTTGCGTTTAATACTAATGCTTGGGCGCCTCGCGGTCCGGGACCGAATCGGATGTATCGCTTCGCGTTCGGTGTGGCAAACGGCGAAGATGGGGTGAGTGCCGCCATAAGGCGTACGATAACCTCTTGCATCGGATCGGACACGACAACGTGGCGCACGAGGTTTTGCATCGCCCCAAGTTTGTCGGAGGCAGTCTCGGCAGAGAAAACTGGGGAGACTACCTGGCCCGTCGTCCCTGTTGTTCGCGAGAGGATCTCTTTAAGTTGCTGCGAGCTCGGAGGAGGCACAAGGAGCTTTACCAAAAATCGATCGAGCTGGGCTTCTGGAAGGGGGTAGGTTCCCTCAAGCTCGATAGGGTTCTGTGTGGCGAGCACGAAGAATGGCTGCGGAAGTTTGTATGTTTGGTTGAGGACCGTTACCTGGCGCTCCTCCATCGCCTCAAGGAGCGCTGACTGGGTTTTTGGAGTTGCTCGGTTGATTTCATCCGCAAGGATTATGCTCGCGAAGATAGGCCCCTCCTTAAAAACGAAACGGCGCCCCTCACCGGGTTCCTCGGTAAGAACCTGAGTTCCGGTTATGTCGGAGGGCATGAGATCAGGGGTAAATTGAACGCGCTTAAAGGAGAGGCCTAGGGCAGTTGAGATCGCTTTTACGAGGGAGGTCTTTCCGAGGCCTGGCACTCCTTCAAGAAGCACGTGACCACGGGCGCAGATGGCGGAGAGCGTTCCACGGACAACATCGTGCATGCCGACGATAGATTTTCCGACCTCCTGTTCCATACGCTGAAAGTTGGTTTGAAATTCTTCGATAGCGTGTGAGAGCGAAGTGGTGTCGCGAATGTCGAGGTTGTTCATAGAGTTACTTTGTAACGAGGGTAGTAAGGGAAAGGTACTCCGCTTCTCTACCGTGTCGCAACGCTCCTCTTGTCGCTAGCGATGTTTTTTAACGGGGCGGGGACGCCAGTGTTCGTGAGGATTATGTCGAGAGTCCGGCTTTCGCCCGGCGGTTAGTGCTCAGAGAGTATTCCCTTATATTCGAGAGGGATCGGTTGCTCGCTTTTTTGGAGGGAGCCCTTGGGTTTTGCGAGTAAGACGTCCTCAAGGGATGTTTTTGGAGCAGCTTCTTTGGAGTTCTTTTCGAGCGAGCTCTCGGATCCAGTGTAGCGAGCGTCGAACGATTCGTTCTGGTCGGTAATCTGTGCTTCTTTGAAGCCCCGAGGCCCTCCTGTGTCGGAGCCTCCCGCTTCGTTACCGCCGCCCTCGTCTTCAGTGCGAGCCTGCGCATTTCGATCTGGCATCGAGGAGCGCTCCCCTACCCCTTGTTGTTCACCTTCGTTGGGGCTGTTTTGCTCCCGCTTTTCTTTCGATTGGGCATCGTCAGGCTTCTCGCTCTGCCCAGCTCCGTGGCTGTTTGAGTCTTTGTCGCCCTCAGAGGGCTTGTCTTTTTCAGACGCACCCTTCTTGTCAGAGGGGGCGCTTCCCTTCCCCTCTTTCTTCTCGGGTGCTTGCTGAGAATCGCGTCCAGGTTGAGGCTTGGCGCCGGGTTGGGATCCAGAGCCTTGAGCACCGGCCTGTTCACCCTTTTTCTGTGAATCCTGTTGTGACTGTTCTCCTTCTCCCTTTCCGCTTTGTCCCGATTGCTGTTTCCCCTCTTTCTGTTTGGACGCATTCGCTTCCTTTTGAAGCTGTTGCTGGGCTTCGTTAACCGCTTGCTGCAGCTGTTCAAGGCCGCTCTCTGCTCCTCCAGAAGATGTCTGTGAGGCACCACTCTGTGCGCCTGATTTGCCGGAGGACTGGTCTTGAGAGCCCTCACTATTCTCAGAGGCACCTGCTCCCGCACCCTTCGCTTTTCCATCTCCGGAGCCTTGTCCCTGTTGCTGTTGAGAGCTCTCGGATTGCTGTGTTCCCGATCCTGAGCTTCCAGATCCCGATCCGTTGCCTGAGCCCTGGCCGGAGCCGGATTCCTCCTCTTGGGAGTCCTCGGAGCTCTTTTGGCCAGACTGTCCTTGGGAGCCGCTCTTCTCGCCGCTCTCTTGCTTTGATTGAGAGCTCTTTGAGTCCTTGTCCGATTGGGAGTCCTTACGAGGAGAGGAGTCGTCGTTCGCTTCCGATTGGCCGGATCCCTTTTCAGAGGTTTTCTCGTTGCTTTGGTCCTTCTGTTTATCTCCGGATGAAGAGTTCTCTTCTTTTTTGTCCCTGGAAGGGGGGACTTTCGGTGTGGGCGTTGGGTTAGGTGCCTGTGATTCTTTTGAGCGTTTTGGCTCTTCTCGTGGGGCCCCGATCTCTCTGCCCTTAGAGAGTGAGTCTTTCGCGAGTGCAATTGCGATCTCTTCTTGAGCGCCTTCAAGCGATGCTGACAGGGCGGAGAGATCTGAGCCCCCCTGGGCGATCTCAGAGGCGAGATCGGAGACGGTGTCTTGAACGTCCGCAGGAATCTCCGGATGTTGAGCGATAATAGATTCAATTTTTTGCGCTAATTGTTCCCGTATCGTGAGGGGACGCGCGAAAAAGATGAGGACGCAAAGGGCGATGCAGAAACTCGAGAAGCCGATGCATAGTCGGTCACGCCGCGTGAACGTAAGAGATACGAGAGCTTCCGCCGAGGGAAACGATGGGAGGCTTTCCTCAATCTGCTGCGCGATGAAGGTTCTTCGAAGCAGGTCTGGAGCCGTGGAAGATTGGGCTAGTGAGGTGAATGTTGTGACGCGGCCCTTTAGGGCTTTGCGGGTATCAATAAGGGCGGAAGCGAATTCGCGAGAGACCTCAAGGGGTTCGTATGAGCCTCGAAGAATGAAAACGGTGAGAGGAACGAGCACGATCGCCCAGATGAGGGAGATCCAAAGCGGGTGCCAGATCGAGAGAAGCACGGCCACTGAGAGATATGAGGTAACCGTAGATGCAGAGAGCGCGTATACGGTCCTTCTACGGGAGCGCTCCCTTGTCTGAACTTGAGTGATTAGCGTCTCCAGTCGGGTCGCCATCGATAGGCTCTTTTTAAGGGATCGTAGACGGAGGTGACTCGTTCTGAACAGATTCAGGTGGTGCCGTTGGTGAGTCTTGGGGAGCTTCCTCCTGAACTCCGATGCCACGCTGGAAGGTGTTAACCGCTTCGTTGTGCTGTTCGAGCGTTTCAGAAAAGATGTGTTTCCCCTTTCCATTTCCCACGAAGAACAGGAAAGCGGAGGATCGGGGGAAGAGCGCGGCTTTGATGGCGGAGGTCCCGGGATTCGAGATCGGTCCAGGAGGAAGGCCCTGAATCACATACGTATTGTACGGAGTTGCGGTAGTAAGGTGCTCCTTGGTGATGTTGCCATCAAAATTCGGAATGCCGTAAATAACGGTTGGGTCTGCTTGTAGCCGCATCCCTTTCTCGAGGCGGTTGTGAAATACAGAGGAGACGAGAGGCTGCTCTTCGACGTTTCCCGATTCCTTTTCAATAATAGAGGCGAGCGTGAGCACCTGATGTTTCGTCATTTCGAGCTCAATAAGACGGGAGTCCCACAAAGGGAGCCAGTTTTTGTCGAATTGAGATTTCATCTTCTCAAGGACCTTGCGCGGAGGGGTGTTTTTTTGAAATCGATAGGTCTCCGGGAAGAGGTATCCCTCAAAACTAGACGCGGGTACCTTGAGGGTTTCAAGGATCGTGGTGTCTTGTAGGGCGGCGTTAAAGTCACTCGTTGTCGCTATCCCCGCTTGCTCTAAAATGGGGCCGATCTCTCTTATGGTCGACCCCTCTTTGATCGTTACTTTGCGGAGGATCATTCGCCCTTCAACCATTGAGTCGAGTATCTGTTGCGGTGACATGGAAGGTGATAGCTCGTACTCCCCTGCCATGACGAGTGTGTCCTTCTTTTGGAGTTTTGCGAGCGTTGTAATAGTGAAGTGGCTTCGAAGGAGGCTCGCCTCTTCGAGATTGCGGGCGATCTGGCGCAAGTTCTCCTCTGGGCGGACCTCAAATAGAGTGGTGGTGGTGGCGGATGGATCGAGCGGCAGACTGAAAAATCTCTGTAGTCCGATGTAGGTAATCAGCGCCGAGGCGAGAGGCACTGAAATATAGAGCGCGCGAAGGATTGTTTTACGATTCACCGAGAGCCTCAAGAAGTCTTTGTTTCCAGGGGGTTAAGGTCGAAGTAGCGGGTGAGAATCAGGCACGCGGCATACGCGTCTAGACTTTCGGCTTTTCGAGCCCCTTGTCGCAATTTCTCGGCCGCCTCAAGCGAGGAGAAGGCTTCGTCCACATAGACGATGGCGATCGTGCTCCTCTTTGCTATTCGACGAACGAACGCTTCAACCATCTCACAGGTATCAGTTCTTTGCCCACTATCATCTAGTGGTAATCCGACAACGAGGAGGCTGGCCGCGCGCTCCTCTATCAATCCTAAGATATTCTTTTCGGCTTCGTATGCTGCTCGAAGCCAGGTAGCGACGGGAAACGGGATCCGTGCTGTCGGGTCGGCGATAGCACACCCCACCCGAACGGTCCCCACGTCTATTCCGATAATCGACATATCTCCTCTACTATACCCCCTCGCTCGCAAGAGGGTAAGGGTTGAGGTTTAAGAAGTGTGGTGGAGGGGTTGTGGTCAAAAGAATGATCAATGTAAAGTCGCCCTTGCATGAACAGCTATGTATGGGCTGCTCGGGCTCTGATCCTTGGAGCTGGCGCCTTTTTACTCATTAAAGGGGTACTTCCCGATGGGGGCGTTTTCGGCCCTGCCAGCATCGATCATGCCTCCAGTGAGCTTCTCTATGGGGAGCGCAGCCCATTTAAGAGTCTCTCGGATCTAGCCCAGGAGCGGGGACTCGCATCCAACCTCTCCGATGGTAACGGATTCCAGACCGTCGCTATTCCGGAGAGCGCTCTGCCGAAAGAAAAAAACTTCGAATACACTGTTAAGAGAGGCCAGACGCTAGCTGGTGTTTGGCGAGACATCGGAGGCTCCTCAGCGGACGTTGATAAAGTTGCTGCTGCCCTGAAAAAAGCAGGCGTTGCTGTTGGTGCTATCAAGCAGGGAGAGGCGATCGCCGTAAAAACAAGGAACGGGGAGATCCAAGAGGTTCGAAAGAGGCTCTCCCCCGAAGCTACCGCTATCCTCACCGCCGATAACGGAAATGGGTACTCGGCGCGCATCGATCGCCTCGTTATTAAAACTCGTGAAAAAAGGGTCACCGGCGTCATTCTCTCCTCGCTTGTTGATTCGGCTGAGAGCGTGTCTCTCCCCTACTCTCTCGTCGACGATTTTGTCGATCTCTTCAGTAGTCGAGTCGAGTTTCGCAAAGATCTTCAACCAGGGGACTCCTTCGCGGTTGTATATGAAGAGCGATACGGGGAGTCGTCAGACTATCGCGAGCCGGGCGTAATCAAAGCCGCATCGCTACAGTTGAGTGGCAAGATGTTTGCGGTTGTTAGAGATGTCACGAAAGACGGAACTGTTCGGTACTTTGATGAAAAAGGAGAGATGCCCACTAAGGCGTTCCTTCGCTATCCAGTTAAGTATACCCGCATATCCTCGGTGTTTACGCACGCGCGATTTCATCCTGTTTTGAAAGTTATGCGCCCGCACAATGGCGTTGATTTTGCTGCGCCAGTAGGCACCCCGGTGAGAAGTGTTGGCGATGGGGTTGTCGTGCACTCAGGCTACAGCCCAACCGGCGGAAATATGGTTCGAATACTACACGATTCTCGATATACCACCGAATACATGCATCTAAACTCGATCGCTAAAAATGCCAAGAAGGGTGCGCGAATTGGGCGTGGGGACACGTTAGGAACTCTGGGAAATACCGGTCTTTCGAGTGGTCCACACCTTCACTATGCGCTCTTTGATCGAGGTAAGTATATCGATCCGATGAAGGCGAAGGTTGTCCTCTCCTCTGATAGCGGCAAGCCTCCTGCTGCGGTGCTTGCGATGATTGCTGAGCTCAAAAAATCTCATCAAGCTGTGGCTGTAGCGAGCAAGAGCGGTGGCAAGAACGCATGACTTTTTCAGTCTCTATCCTTGCAACAGGATCTGAACTTCTCGATGGCAGGGTTGTTGATACGAACTCCAATTTCGTAGCAAAGGAGCTCTCTGAGCGCGGGCTGAAGCTCCGGCGCGTCCTCACCGTAGATGATGATATGGGCGAGCTTGTCGCCGGCCTGCGCGAACTCGCTGCAGTAAGCGATCTTATTATTACCTCAGGGGGGCTCGGTCCCACGACTGACGATCTTACACGAGATGCCGTCGCTTCGTTCTTTGGAGCGTTACTCGCGGAAGATCCTGAGGGGCGAAGGCACCTTGAAGATTTTTATCGAAAGAGAAATCGCCCGATAGATACGAACAATCTCAAGCAGGCCCTCATACCGATCGGTTCGAAGATCGTTCCGAATGAGCTCGGAACGGCGCCAGGTTTTATCGCTACCCGAAAGGGAGGCCCCACGGTGTGCTCTCTCTCAGGGGTTCCGCGTGAGTTTAAGTCGATGTTTATGGCTACGGTGCGCCCGTTCATCGAGGCTCAGACGAAGAGCGCTGAGGCGTTGCATCGCGTAACGTTAAAAACATTTGGCCTTCCTGAGTCTACTGTTGGAAAGCTCGTTGAGGGGGTTGGTTTACCGGAGGATATCGTCGTCTCATATCGAGCGGCGTTCCCCGAGGTGCATGTGGTTTTAAAGGCGCGACAGAGCTTTTCGTTGGAAGCCCACGCCGAAGCGGTGCGAAACGCGATCGGAAGATCCTTCATTTATACAGAAGATGCGAGCGCGAGCTTCGCAAGCGCGCTGCACACGCTTTTGCTCAGTCACGGAGAGACCCTTGCTACGGCCGAGTCGTGTACGGGCGGGATGATCTCAGAGATCGTGACGCGAACGCCGGGCTCTTCCGCTACATTTAAAGGTGGCGTGATTGCCTACGATAACTCGGTAAAAGAGAGCGCTTTGCACGTGGCCCATGAAACCCTTGTGACGCATGGGGCTGTAAGCGCCGAGACGGTGCGGGAGATGGCCGAAGGAGCGCGGGTGCGATGCGGCGCAACTATCGGAGTGTCGGTGAGTGGAATAGCAGGCCCTGATGGAGGGACGCCTGAAAAGCCGGTCGGCACCTTCTTTATTGGTATATCAACCGCATCTCATAGCTTTCAAATTCAGTCCCTCTATGTGAGCGAGAGGACGAACGTCAGGACGTATGCTGCCCACGTCGCGCTTGACCTCGTCCGCCGCACCGTATTGAGACTGCCGCTGCCAAAGAGCTATCCAGAGATCCGCTAGAGGCGGAGCCCCTCCATTTTCATTCTGCGTTACATTGGTACCCGCGGTCGGCGAGGCCGCCGACCCTTTAGGTGTGATCGTTACGGGGTTGATGGAGGGCCGGCGGCCTCGCCGGCTTGATGCACCCCGCGACAAAAAACGCATGGAATATGTGTCCCCGCGGTCGGCGAGGCCGCCGACCCTCTAGGTACGATCGTTACGGGGTTGATGGAGGGCCGGCGTCCTCGCCGGCTTGTTGCACCCCGCGACAAAAAACGCATGGAATATGTGTCCCCGCGGTCGGCGAGGCCGCCGACCCTCCAGGTACGATCGTTACGGGGTCGATGGAGGGCCGGCGGCCTCGCCGGCTTGTTGCACCCCTCGATAATCGTGGAGGTTCGTCGGCCTCGGGTTGACGCCCGTGAATTGCGTAGCGGCGCTCGGCAATGCCCCCACCCCTCCATTTGATTCCATATGAGTTCGGCTTGTTAGGTGCCGTATTGGCCCCCGTAAGTTGGGAGAAGATCCTCTTCGTCTTAAAAGGCCGGGCCTAAAAGCTCGCGGAGTGTGGTATTCTTATAGTTGGTCTTTTGCTCGGCTCGGGGTATTTGTGAAGGGTGGGTCTGGCATAACGAATATAAGAATGCGGCCCAATCCCTAGAGCGGTTGAGGGACTAAGAGACGTATGAAGTATAAAAAGGTGAGATGACGGGATACGGACGAAGATCAGGAGATCCTAAGGGCGCACTGAAAGAGATGGATGTTCACTTCCCCAACGCAAGCGTTCTTCAGGCGCTGGTGGGAGATAAAGACGAGAATCTAAAGACGATCGAGCGGGAGCTTAGTTTAAAGATTGGGCGTGCTCCAGAGGGGCTTGTACTTGTTGGACAGGACACCGATGTTGAGCTTGGGCATGCATTGCTTGTTCAGCTTCGAGGTTTGATTGAACAGGGAGAAGTTCTCTTTAAGGGAGATGTCGAGCGCGCGGTGCGAATGTTATCCGGTAATCAGCGCTTGCAACTTTCAGAGCTGTTCCGGGATCAGATTCGCACCTCAGGCAAGCGAACAAAGATCGTTCCCAAGACCTTTAAGCAGAAGACCTACATCGAAGAGATTAAGAGTCACAGCGTCGTCTTCGGCGTTGGGCCAGCAGGAACTGGTAAAACGTACCTCGCGATGGCGATGGCCGTTTCTGCCCTCGTCAATAAAGAGGTCAAGCGTATCGTTCTCTGTCGCCCCGCGGTTGAGGCTGGCGAGAAGCTCGGGTTTCTCCCTGGCGATATGGCCGAGAAGGTGAACCCCTACTTACGCCCGCTCTATGACGCTCTCTATGACATGGTTGATGTCGACCGAGCGAAGGAGATGGTTGAAAAAGGTGTTGTCGAAGTTGCTCCCCTCGCCTTCATGCGAGGACGGACCCTGTCAAATGCGTTCGTTATCTTGGATGAAGCCCAGAATACAACCGCGGTGCAGATGAAGATGTTCCTCACTCGTTTGGGTTTTGGTTCGACGTGCGTGGTTACGGGAGATCCGACACAGATCGATCTCCCTCGAGGTACGCAGTCGGGATTGACCCACGCTCTTTCAATCCTCAAGAGCACTGAGGGTGTGTCTATAGTTCACTTTTCGGACGAAGATGTTGTGCGACATCCGCTCGTGTCGAGAATTATTCAAGCGTACGACAGAGATGAAGAGTAGCTCTCTCCTTGGGGAGGCGCGCGCGCGGCTTGCGGGTGCTCTTCTCGGACACATCTTGTTGGCACTCTCTGCCGAGTTCACTCTTGGCGCCACAGAGACCGATCTCTCACCCGCAGGGCGAGTAGTGCGGTGTCTCGGTGTGATCATTCTGCTTTTTGCTACTCACGTAGTCTCAATGCAATGCCTCTCGGGCTACCGGAACCGCGAGCGCAAGGGACAGGGGCTTCTCTTAGCCCTTATGATGTTTGGTGTAATCGCGGCGAGCGTTGGGACGATCTTTTCTCACGCTCTTATTAACTACGGCTCGCAGCATCATATGTGGCAGGGGGTTGGAGTAGGCTCTCTTCTTTATTGCCTCCCTTTTGCGATGCCGGTGCTGATTGCGCGATCTATCCTTGGTCTGCAATCTGGGTTCGTCGCATGCCTCTATCAAGCCCTTATTATGGGAACGTATGTGCCGATGTCAGGCATTACGGCTGGCGTCGCTCTCACTACTTCGATAGTTGCGTGTATAGAATTTCATAGGGTTCGCTCTCGATCGGCCTATCTTCGTGCCGCACTCAAGATTAGCTTAGCGGCTCTCCCTTTCGCGCTCTTTTCCTCGGTACTTTATCCGCCATCAGGAGCGCTCGATATCCTTGTGCGGTTTGCCGGGTGCTTCGTTGGTGGGGCAATAAGTGGGATCGTTGCGGTTGGCGTTACCCCGGTTGTCGAGTACCTCTGCGGATACGCCTCTGATATGCGATTGATCGAGATGGCTACGCTCGATCACCCCCTCTTGAAAGAATTGAGTGTGCAAGCGCCAGGTACATGGAACCACTCAATGGTCATCGGTATGATGGTTGAGTCCGCCGCGGATGCGATCGGAGCCAATCCGGTTGTATGTCGAGTGGGCGCTTACTTTCACGATGTTGGTAAAACGACCAAGCCACTTTATTTCGCCGAGAATCAGACGCCGGGAGATAACCGTCACGATAAGCTCAATCCTTCGATGTCCGCGCTGATCATCCGTGCTCACGTAAAAGATGGGATCGAGCTCTCTCGAAAGCATCGACTTCCACAGGTGATTGAAGATCTCATCGCGCAACACCACGGTACTTCTAAGATAGAGTTTTTTTACGACAAAGCGCGCAAGGAGGCGGAGGACGCCGGCAACGACCCTGAAAGCGTCGATAAGACCCTCTTCTCGTACCCTGGCCCAAAGCCACAGACTCGCGAGGCGGGGCTCTTAATGTTAGCTGATGGTATTGAAGCTGCTGCTCGTACCATAGGTGACCCCTCTTTTGACCGGATTCAGGGCATGGTTCAGAAGATGATTAATAAGGTGTTCTCCAGTGGCGAGCTCAACGAGTGTGAGCTTACCCTTCGAGATCTTCACATCATCGCGAAATGTTTTACCCGAGTTCTCTCGGGAATATACCATCAACGCGTCGCGTATTCTGAGCCGGCTGGTAAGGTCGCCGAGGCATCAAGCGTTAGTGATGGGGCTCGGGGCACCGAGGGTGATAAGAGAGAGCGGCGGGTAGAGAACCTCAAGCGATTGGGAGTTGAATAGTGGTTGCCAAGAGAAGGAGTCCGGCCAAAGCGGTGGCCGCGCGTCGATGGGCTATCCACCTTACGGTAGAGAGTCGGAAGCTTAGGGTTCCTGCGGCGTGGATTAAAAAGACCGTTCGGGCGGTTCTCGAACACACAGAGCGAGACATCTGTATCCCAGAGGTTCAAGAGATTCACGTAGTCATCACCGATGATAGCCGGATTAGGGTCATTAATCGTGAGTTTCGTAAGAAGGATAAGGCGACCGATGTCCTTTCGTTCCCTCAGTTCACCGCGCGAGAGCTCTCTGGTCGGACCAAGGTGCTCTTGCCGGGCCCTTATTTAGGCGACCTCGTCATTGCGGCGGAGACGACGTTGCGACAGGCAAAGAACTTCGGCGTTACGACGCGCGAAGAGCTGCTTAGATTGATAGTGCATGGGATTCTGCACCTGTGTGGATACGACCATGAAAAGGTTCCCGCCGCTGTTGCCCAGCGAATGCGCCGGCGAGAGCGTTACATCAGGAATAAGATAGCCCCGTGCCTGGATTGACGAACCTGCTGGCTCCACGTATACGGCAGCTATGACTTTGCCGTTTGACCCGTCAGAATTTAAATACAAGCTCCAAGGACTCTCCGAGCGCTCGCGAGTTCTTAAGGAGTTTCTTTGACATCCCTACCCTTACCACCAAGGTAGAAGAGCTAGAACGTCAGTCCCAAGCAGGTGATATCTGGAACGACGCGGGGCAAGCAAAGGCCCTTATGCGTGAGCGCTCCCAGAGCGTTGCAACGCTTGATCAGTTTAAGAAGATCGAACGCCTGACGGCGGATACCGAAGCCGCCTTGGAGCTCAGCAAAGAATCGGGGGACGACGAGTTTATAACGGAGGCGCTGCGCTTAGTATCCGAATTAGAAGAGGCGATCGGGGAGCTCGAGTTTAAGTGCAAAATGAATGGTGAGTTCGATAGTCAGAGCGCGATTATCGAGATAAACGCCGGCTCTGGTGGCACGGAGGCTCAGGACTGGGCGGATATGCTCCTCCGAATGTATGTGCGCTGGGCAGAGAAGAAGCGTTTTAAGTTAGAGATAATGGACTATCAGCCAGGCGATGGTGCTGGGATAAAAAACGCTACCGTGCTCATGGAGGGCGCGTACGTATACGGGAACTTACGGAATGAGTCCGGCGTTCACCGACTTGTTCGTATCTCCCCATTCGACTCAAATGCACGCCGCCACACATCGTTTGCCTCGGTAAGCGTGACACCGGACATCGAGGAGGAGATAGACGTCACGGTAAATGAGGCGGATCTGCGGGTTGATACCTATCGTTCCTCGGGGGCTGGTGGGCAACACGTGAATAAAACCGACTCCGCAGTTCGACTAACGCACATTCCTACAGGAATCGTAGTTGCCTGCCAGAGCGAAAGGTCTCAACATAAAAACAAGTCCCGAGCGATGAAGATCCTTAAATCGAAACTCTTTGAGCTCCAACAGGAGCAGCAACGGGAGATGATGGATCAGTTGAAGGGGCAACGGAAAAAGATCGACTTCGGAAGTCAGGTTCGAAATTACGTGCTTCAGCCCTATCAGTTAGTTAAAGATCTGCGCAGTAATTACGAGACCTCCGATGTGAATTCGGTGCTGGATGGGGAGATCGATCCTCTCATCGAGTCGTGTCTGTTAATGACTGACAAATAAGCGTGAAAGCTGAGATTAAAGCGGAACTGCTGCGTGAATTAACTCTAGAGGTGGGGACCCCTCCTGCGGATATCGGCGTTCGGTATGGGCGAGATCCCTTCCATCCCAATTATCGTGGTCGGCCTATCGTCGGCTTTGCGAGCTGGGACCTTCTTCATATTCAGCCGCACCGAGAGATCGCCAGCAGTATGGTGCACGCGCAGGCAGAGTTCGGAAGCGGGACGACCGCCGGTCGGAATGCTGGTGGTGTAACGAATGCCATTGAGCGCGCGGAAGCCCGCATTGCACGCTTTTTTGCGGCCGAGTCCTCGGTGCTCTTTGGTACAAGGAATCAAGCCGTTCTAACTGTAGTAACGGCGTTATGCGGAGAGGGTGTTGTCGTTGTCAGTCCACCCCTATGCTCGCTGCCCCTTGCAGACGCGTGCGCCCTCGTGGGCGCCGATTTCGTTGAGTGTGAGTCTGTGGATAACCTCCGCGCCACACTAGATAAGTATTCACTCACAAAGCGGGTAATTGTTGTCGTTGAAGCGACTTCTCCACTGACGGGAGAACCTGTGGATATCTCGGGATGGGCCGCTATCGCTGAGCTGTCGGGGGCGTGGATGGTTGTTGATGAAACAACCGCTCTTGGCCTGGGCGGAATGCGAGGTGCTGGGAGCGCCGAGGTTCTTCCAAGTTCCCCTGCCCTTTTGGCGCGCCTGGTAGGATTCCAGCACGTTATCGGTAGTGAGGTCTGTGCGGTGGTCGGTTCCGCCGAGCTTCGGGAGCTCCTACTGAAACGATCAAGGTATCTTAGGCACGATTCGCCGCCATCATCTCTTTCTGCTCGGTTGGCAGACGTCGTGATTGATATCGTTGAGCTAGCACTTCTACAGCGAGAGATGCTCGGTGCTCGGGCTGGGCTCGTGACTAGGGCCCTTAAGTTACAGGGGTGGAAGATCGCCTCGACGCTCCCCTCTCCCATTACCTCACTTTGGTTTGATAGCGTGCAAAAAGCGCGTGATGTTCAGGAGGCGATGCTGCAGCGCGGAGTTCTGGTTGAGGCGCTTCCGGCGCGAAGTATCCGTAGGAACGGAGCCGTGGTGCGGGTTCTCCTATCGAATGCGCACACTCAAGAGGAGGTTGACGCCCTCCTTACAAGCTTCGGCGAGATTCGAAAACGCATCGATACCCCTCAACGTTAAGAGGCCTCCCCCTATCGTATTGTGTTCCACGTGGAACACTCTGCAGAAGATGCAACGGGAACTGACTTCCGGAGTCTGCTTTATTTGATCGGTATAGTGATGATCAAGGCGCGGAGCGGCTCAAGTAAGGTGTTCCACGTGGAACGAGTGAGGCGCAGGTCGGATATTGAGTGCCCATTATTTGGTTTGTGAGCTCTTGCGCTACAGCTGCTCGCGCCACGGAGTGTTCCACGTGGAACATTTTTGTTTGCGTGCTGCTGCAGCTGAGAGTCGTTCCTCGTACTACTTTTTTGTTGTTATGAGCGCAGTCTCGTGCTACCTCTTACCGCTCGTCTCGGTTTTATAAAAGATCGTTCTCTCTATGGCACAAGTAGTTGCCCTCGCAAATCAAAAAGGCGGCGTCGGTAAGACCACCAGCTCTGTTAGTGTCGCAGCGCAGCTCGCACTTCTTGGATTTAAAGTTCTTCTTTTAGACTTCGACCCTCAGGCTAGTGCCACTAGTGGGGTTGGTGTTGAAAAGCATCCCGAAGGCTCCGACCTCTACGACATATTCTTCGGCAAATTGCAGCTCTCTGACATTATCGTCCCCTGCTCTACTCCGAACCTGATGGTTGTTCCTGGGTCTCACGACCTGGTTAGTTTGGAGCTTGAGATAGGCAAGACTCCCGGCCGTGAACTTATTCTGCGCACCGCGTTAGCGGGTGTGGATAAAGATTATGACGTCGTCATTATCGATTGTCCCCCTTCGTCGGGTCTTTTGACCTTGAACGCCTTGGGTGCGGCCCACAAAGTTCTCATACCGCTCCAGGCGGAATACTACTCACTTGAAGGTTTAACCGGTCTTTTAAAGACCATAGGCTTTGTTCAGCAGACCTTTAACCCGAAGCTCGACATACTTGGAGTTTTCCTCACGATGTATGATGCGCGCACTAATCTTTCGCTCCAGGTGTATCAGGAAACTGAACTTCACTTTGGGGAAAAGCTGTTGAAAACTAAGATTCCACGAAACATAAAGCTCTCGGAGTGTCCGAGCCATGGGCTTCCTATCTGCTCGTACGACCCGAGCAGCGCTGGCGCTAAGGCCTACCTGGCGCTGGTTGGTGAGCTCATAGAGCGCCTCGGATTAAACAACACTCCCGATGCTGCTAGGGCGGCGTAGTGAGTGTTCCACGTGGAACAGGTGTAAGGATAGTAGATGGAGAAGGGTGTGCAAGGTTTAAAGAAGGCTCCGAGAATGGCATTAGGAAGAGGATTGAGTGCGTTGGTTTCGTCACCCCCTGTGGCGACGATTCCGCAGCAAGCACCTGAAAATACAGCAGATTTACCCGTGAGGGCGGATCCTTCAAGCGGGATTCTCTACGTCGACCTCGCTCGTATTTCCGCAAATCCAGAGCAGCCGAGAACTGAATTCCCCGAGCAGGAGATAGCTGAATTATCTGAGTCAATTAAGGCACTTGGAGTGCTTCAGCCGATCCTTGTGCGACCCTTTAATGGTGGCTATCAGATAGTTGCCGGTGAGCGCAGGTTTCGGGCCGCCATGCGTGCTGGCCTATTTCAAGTCCCTGTAATGATTAAGGAATTGAGCGATCGCGATACGTTTGAGATCGCCCTGGTAGAGAACGTTCAGCGGCTTAACCTTAACCCGCTGGAAGAGGCTCGCGGGTATCAGCGCCTCATGGATGAGTTCAACTTAAACGCTCAAGAGGTTGCTACCAAGGTAGGAAAGGACCGCGCGACGGTCGCCAACTTGGTGCGCGTTTTAAAGCTGCCCGCCAATATTCAAGAGATGCTTCAACAAGGGCTCATAACGGTAGGGCACGCGAAGGCGATTCTTACGGTCAAAGAACCTGCTGCCCAAACTAGCCTAGCGCAGAAGGTCGTTGAGGAGTCGCTTTCGGTGCGGGCGCTTGAAGCGATCGTTTCTCGCGAGGTGGTTCTTGAGGCTCCAAAGCAGCCGAAGAGCTCTCGGGCAACCGCGTCCGATGGGGAGCTTCCGGAGGTCGAGGAACGGCTTCGGAATGCGCTTGGGACGAAGGTGACCATAAAAAGGACAAAGCAGGGAGGGATCGTCGAGCTGCATTTCTTCTCGGACTCCGAGCTTGATCGCCTTGTAGATATTTTAAGTTTGGCCAGGGAGTAGGGGACATGACAAATACAGCAAGCTCATTTCAATTTTTTGATCAGCAAAAGGGAGCAGCTAGTGATAGTGCTCGTTCTAATGGCTCGGTTGTCGGCGCCGGAATGGTGCTGAAGGGCTCTCTTAGTGCTGTTGGTGATGTTGTGATCGCCGGAACGGTCGACGGCAACGTGACCTCTCAGGCACGTGTGGTGATCGCAGCTGGTGGCGTTGTCACTGGTAAAGTCGATGCTACGGAACTAGTCGTTGGAGGTAGGCTTTTGGGCGATTCTGTCGCTTCCAAGTCGCTCTGTTTACAGGCTTCTGCTGAAGTTCGAGGCGATGTTACCACCCCTCAGATAGTCATAGAGCCCGGCGCCACCTTTGTTGGTCGGTGTTCAATGCCTCAGGCTGCTAGCCAGGGATAGTCCATTTTTGAGATCACTTCCCGTCGGATCTGTTGATCTTATTTGGAAAATCTAGGAATCTTTACCCTATGGAAGAATCCTTGTCCGGCTCCCTCGCATTGTTCTCTTTGACCGCCCTTGACGCTAAGATGATTGGCGTCGGGACTCTCTTTATCTTCGCCCTCTATTCCGCTTTGAGTACTGCGCTTTTTAAGCCGCTCTTAAAGCATCTTGAGGAGCGTGAGGGGGTTACCGCAGGAGCGCTTCACACGGCTGGCCAGATGCGCCAAAAAGCCACTGCTCTTCGCGAGCGATACGACGAGGGGATGTTCCAGGCCCGAATAGCTGCCAATAAGGAGCGAAGCCAGATGGTTCTCGAGGCTAAGAAAGCCGCCGCGGACACCGTGTCAAAGGCTGAAGCCCAGGCAGCGTCGGAGCTACAGGCCGGCCGCCAGGTTATTGCTCGCTCGATAGAGCAGGCCAAGACGTCTGCGGACACGCAGTCCAAGGCCCTGGCTGAGGCGCTCAGCGCAAAGGTAGACGCGCAGCTCTCGGTTCACTAGCCGACACGCCTTTTAGAACGCGAATAGGCGAGGGGGATATCTCCCCGAAAAGCTCGAAAGCTCTCAAGAATTTATCACCCAGAGGGGGTGACTTTTTACACGAGGTTGGCTATCGTTCCGTCGCCGTTAAGGGCTCTTAGGCACTTCGAAGCTAACGGATTTTAAGAAACTATGAATCGTCCCACAGGCAATTTTCGCGCTCCTTTAAATTTCAGCGCCTCCTCCTTTACCGTCTCCCGCTTGGTCGGAGCTGCGTTTTTGTCGGCTCTCGTTCCACTTGCGGTCGCCGCCGCGAGTGATGGGGAGGGTGCAGCGCACCACGGCTCCATCCTCGACCTTGGCAAGTTCTGGATGAACTTTGGCATTTATGTCGCTCTTCTCGTAGTTCTTCTGAAGAAGCCCATCAAGTCGGGCTGGGCTTCGCGCCGCGCTCGCATCGCCGATTCTGTTTCTTCCGCGACCTCGGAGATGGCAGAAGCTGAACGCGCACTTGCCGCTGTTGAGGCGCTCACCAAAAATCTCGTTGTAGAGCAAGAGCGTGCTCGGGGCGAGATCATCTCGCAGGGCGAGCTTGAGGTTCAGGCCGTCGCACGTGCCGCTGCCGAGAGGGCCGCTCGAATAAAATCCCAAGTGAAAGAGCTCCTTGAGGGAGAGACTCGCTCAGCTGAGGCGCAGTTCCGCAGCTCGCTTATCGCGCAAGCAGTGGAGCTTTCCAAGGATCGTTTCAAGAGTGGTGATTATGCGGCGCGTCAGTCGACATATGTCGAAGCGGCTGCGGACCGTGCAAAGAGGCTTGTTCGTTAATCGAGAGAAGAAGGGACTAGAGGATGAGTTCAGGACGAGAAGAGAGAGTTGCAAAGCGATACGCCCGAGCACTCTTTGAAGTAACCAGCCCGGCAGATTTTGACAACGTTGAGGGACAGCTCTCTCAGCTCGCGCAGGCATGGAAGACATCTCCTGATTTTCGCGATAGCCTCAGCAATCCTCGAGTTTCAGAAGATGCGCGGTGTTCAGTTGTCAATGCGATCGCGGATGCCCTTGGTGGATGGAAGACCGACGCAGTTAAACGCACGATCCTCGCCCTCGCGTCGCTTCGTCGAGGTGCGGTTCTCCCGTCGCTCGCAGGAACCTTTAGTCTCTACGTCAGCGAGTACAAGAAGAGCCTTCTTCTTGAAGTTACCTTTCCGCAGCCCGTTTCGGATGCTGTTACCAAAGATCTGCAGCAGAAGCTCTCTTCGTCGTTAGGCGGAGAGGTGAAGATAACTGTAAAGACTGACCCATCGCTCATCGGTGGAGTAACGATTCGCTTGGGCGATACGCTACTTGATCGATCGGTTGCGGGAACGCTTCAAAGACTCGCAGGACAATTGGTTCGCTAATTTTCAAGAGAGGTAAATATGGACATACGTGCAGATGAGATAAGCAGAATCATCAAGGATAAGATCGGTGGCGCTTCGACCGACCAAGACCTCGCCGAGGTTGGATCGGTGTTGAGCGTGGGTGACGGAATCGCCCGCGTTTACGGACTTGGCAAGGTAGCGCTCGGAGAGCTTATCGAGTTCCAGAATGGAACCAAGGCCCTCGCGTTCAATCTTGAAGAGGATAACGTCGGAGCTGTGGTCATGGGTGACACGACAGCTATCGCGGAAGGCGATACGGTTCGTCGTACGGGCCAGATCGCGCAGGTTCCAGTAGGAGAGGCTCTCATCGGTCGCGTTGTTGATGCACTTGGAAATCCGATCGACGGACTCGGTGATATCAGTACTCCTCATAAACGCCGCATCGAGATCAAGGCCCCCGGAATCGTTGGGCGTAAGTCTGTACACGAGCCGATGCAAACTGGCCTCAAGGCTATCGACGCAATGACGCCGGTAGGACGTGGCCAACGAGAGCTCATCATCGGAGATAAGAAGACCGGAAAAACAGCCGTGGCGATCGACACGATCATTAACCAGAAGGGCAACGGCGTTATCTGTATCTATGTAGCTATCGGCCAAAAGAGATCCTCTGTTGTTCAAGTAGTGGAGCGACTCAAAGAGCACGGCGCGATGGATCACACGATCGTTGTGTCCGCTACGGCTTCAGAGCCGGCCCCGATGTCGTTCCTTGCTCCTTACGCAGGGTGCGCCATGGGTGAGTACTTCATGGAGAATGGAAAGCACGCACTTGTTGTTTACGACGATCTCTCGAAGCACGCCGTAGCATACCGAGCTGTCTCACTCCTCCTCCGTCGTCCACCGGGACGAGAGGCGTATCCAGGAGACGTTTTCTACCTTCACTCCCGCCTCCTTGAGCGCGCTGCTAAGCTCAGCGACAAGCTTGGAGGAGGATCCCTGACAGCGCTTCCAGTGATTGAGACCCTTGAGGGTGACGTATCCGCATACGTACCAACAAACGTAATCTCGATCACAGACGGGCAGATATTCCTTGAGGCCGATCTCTTTAACTCGGGTATTCGCCCGGCCGTTAACGTAGGTCTCTCGGTATCCCGTGTAGGAGGTGCCGCTCAGGTTAAGTCGATGAAGAAGATCGCTGGTACTCTGCGTCTTGATCTCGCCCAATACCGTGAGAAGCAAGCGTTTGCTCAGTTCGGATCTGACCTCGATGCCGCGACTCGTGCGCAGCTTGCCAAGGGTGCTCGCCTCGTCGAGATCTTGAAGCAAGGTCAAAACGTTCCGATGCCGGTAGAGCTTCAGGTTCTCTCAATCTTCGCTGTAGCTAATGGCTACACGGATAAGCTTGAGGTTTCTCAAGTTCGGCCGTTCGAAGAGGCCCTCCATCGCCATATGCTATCAAGCCAGGCTGACCTTATGAAGGATCTCCGCGTTAAAGCTGAGCTCGATAAGGACATCACGGATCGATTGAAGAAGGCGATCGCCGCTTTTGTTGAACAGTTTATCGCGGGCAACGCGGTTTCTGGTAGCGGAAGCGCTAACGGAGTAGGTCACGGAGCAAAGGCTCAAAAGTCAGCTCAGGCTCACGCTAACGCAGCATAAGGATTAACACCTCATGGCAGGTCTTAAAGAGATTCGTCGACGACTGAAGTCGGTGAAAAACACAAAAAAGATCACCTCTGCGATGAAACTTGTCGCGGCGGCAAAGCTGCGCAAGACCCAGGAGGCCGTTGTACGCTCTCGCGCGTATACCGACGCCCTCAAGGGGGTCTTGTCGCAGCTTCAAGGTGGAAGCGATTTCTCGCATCCGCTCCTTGAGGCTCGGCCGACAGTTCAGAAGGTCAGGGTTCTTGTAATGGGAGCAAATAGAGGGCTCTGTGGAGGTTTTAACACCAACACGAACCGCAAGGTTGAGGCACTCTACAAGGAGTTGGCTCAGAAACACCCAGGATGCGAGATCTCAACCGTGATCCTTGGTAAGAAGCCAGCGGAGTACTTCCGTCGTGCTGGTCGAACCTACTTGGATGCTCAAGAGACCCTTACAGACGACCCGACGTATTGGCCAACCCAAGAGGTGTGCCAACGCCTTGAGGTTGATTTCTTAAAGGGAGAGTTCGACGAGTTGTATGTGGTGTACACCCGTTTCCGTTCAGCTATCTCAACGGTAGCGACAGCGGAGCGTTTAATACCGCTCGACAAGGAAGCTCTCGCGACGACCAACGCGGTCGCAACGGGATCGGCCTCCGGAGTTACCCTCTTTGAGCCAAACCCAGAGCGTGTGTTCGATGCCGTTGTGCCACGAATCGTTCGCGCTATCGTTCGTCAAGCGTCGTTCGACACCAAAGCGAGCGAGCATGCAAGCCGAATGACTGCGATGGAGAACGCAACGAAGAACGCGTCGGAGCTTATCCACGCCCTTACGCTGAAGTTTAACAAATTGCGCCAGACAGGTATCACCAATCAGCTGCTTGATATCGTCGGTGGAGCTGAAGCACTGAAGTAACGAAGGAAAAATAGTATGAAAGAGACAATGGGACGAAAAGGAAAGATCAGTCAGGTTCTCGGCGCGGTAATCGACGTTGAGTTCCCACAGGGCGGTGGTATTCCAAAGATCTACGACGCTCTGCTTACAACAAACCCAACAATCGACAGCCAAGAGAACAATCTTGTTCTTGAGGTAGCTCAGCATCTTGGTGACAACGTAGTTCGCTGTATCGCGATGGACTCCTCTGAGGGTCTCGTTCGTGGTCAATCCGTCGTTGATACCGGCGCGCCGATCTCGGTACCAGTTGGTCAGAAGACGCTTGGTCGTATTCTCGACGTGACAGGACGTCCTATCGACGAGCTCGGTCCAGTTGATACTGACAACCGTTGGCCAATTCATCGCCCAACTCCATCCTTCGAGGATCAGTCGACATCAAAGCAGATCCTTGAGACCGGAATTAAGGTCGTAGACCTCGTAGCTCCGTTTCTTAAGGGAGGAAAGATCGGACTCTTCGGCGGTGCTGGAGTAGGAAAGACCGTTATCATCATGGAGCTCATCAATAACATCGCTAAAGCACACGGAGGATTCTCTGTGTTTGCTGGAGTGGGTGAGCGTACCCGTGAAGGAAACGACCTCTGGCATGAGATGAAGGACTCTGGCGTTATCGACAAGGCGTGCCTTGTATACGGACAGATGAGCGAGCCTCCAGGAGCTCGTTTCCGTGTAGCTCTCTCAGCTCTTACAACCGCTGAGTACTTCCGTGATGAAGAGGGTCGAGACGTTCTTCTCTTCGTAGATAACATCTTCCGATTCCTGCAAGCAGGATCAGAGGTATCGTCACTCCTCGGACGTATGCCTAGCGCCGTAGGTTACCAGCCAACACTTGCAACGGACATGGGACAGCTCCAAGAGCGTATTACTTCAACGAAGAAGGGTTCGATTACGTCGATCCAAGCGGTATACGTACCGGCCGACGACTACACTGACCCAGCTCCAGCGACGACCTTCGCGCATCTTGATGCAACGATCGCTCTTGAGCGTTCGATCGCGGAGAAGGGAATCTATCCAGCGGTAGATCCTCTCACTTCAAGCTCAACGGTTCTTGAGGCGAGCGTGGTAGGAGATGAGCACTACCGAGTAGCTCGTAAGGTTCAACAGACCTTGCAGCGTTACAAGGATCTTCAGGACATTATCGCGATTCTCGGAATGGATGAGTTGTCCGAGGATGATAAACTGACGGTAGCTCGTGCGCGTAAGGTTGAACGATTCTTCTCGCAGCCATTCCACGTCGCAGAAACCTTCACAGGAACTCCAGGAGTATACTGCAAGCTTGAGGATACCATTAAGGGATTCGGCGAGCTCGTCGATGGCAAGCTTGATGATCTCCCAGAGCAGTCGTTCTACATGGTAGGAGGACTCGATTCTGTTCGCGCTAAGGCAGAGAAGTTGGCTGCTGAATTCGCGCAGGCTGCGTAGGGTAGGGGATAAGGGATGTCAAACGGGACGTTTCAACTAAAGGTGTACTCCGGACGAGGACTCGAGGTGGAGGCTACGGTCTCTGAGGTCGCAGTTCCGTCTGAGAGTGGCGAGCTCGGATTCTTAGAGAACCACTGCGATTATGTAGGGCTTCTCTCGACCGGACTCGTTCAATACACCGCAGAAGGTCACAATTCTTCAAAGCGATGTATCGTTTCTGGGGGAATTTGTACCTTCAGCAATAATGTACTGACGCTCCTTGCTGATACAGTAGACCTCCCTGAGTCGCTGGACCTTTCGCCGCTCGATCAGGATGTTGGTCTCCTTGAGGCTGAGCTCGAGAGCTTGAGTCTCTTCGATCCTGAGTGGGAGCTCCTCTCTCAGAAGGTAGCTCGCATCAACGCGATCAAGAGCCTCGCGCAATAACCTCTGCCGGTCATCCCGCGGAACCTTTATAGAAAGCCCGGCACGGATACGTGACCGGGCTTTTTCGTACTCGAACTGCTCGTCTCAAGGGCGAGTAAGGGCTCGACGCTTCCTCGCTGTTCGCGTGATACTGCATCAATCTCCTTCTAAGGGTATGGAGGCACAGGCCGGATTCCTCTCTATGCCTCAATGGCTCCCGCGAAGAGTCCTCAGTACGCAAAATACCTATCGAAAGTTTTCGCCTCGTTTTCTCAAGGTGCTTCGAGTCCCGACGATTATACTTATGACTGGTACTGATAGGTACCTGGTCACACAGGCGGTAAGATAATCGTGAAAAGGGAGCGTAAGAGCATTATGAATTTGTCGCTACGCAATGTGGTCTCCGGCCTGTTCTATACTGCTTTTGCAGCCACCACGCTGATGATTCTTCCTTCTAGCGCTCGGTGCGACGACCCTGTTTTGACGAACCCCTACAATACTCCCCTTGTTTTCGGTGGCGGAGGTATGCAAACGGACCAGACTCAGAATAAAGGCTCAGATCTGCAGGGTTCCCCGCCGAAGGAGAACCCAGAGAAGAAGCCGGAGAGCTCCGGGAGCAAAACGAGCGGAGATTCTGGGCCTAACGGCCAGACTAACGGGGGCATCTTTGGGCCCTTTCCGGGCTATCTAAGTGGCGGTCGCTGAGGGTAGACTTCCTTTGCACGGCATCTGATACCGTTAATGGCGCGATCTACCTTTCTAGATACTCGACTCGGGGATTCGTTACCTTAAGGGGGCTTGTAGTCGAACGAGTCGCTCGTGCTTCATCCTTTGGCTGCCTCCCCATACCTATCTCTCGTGGAGGGGACGATGGATTGTTAGGCCACCGTCGCTCCCCACGAGTCCTCTCGATAGCGCGCACGCGTATCTCAAACTGAAGGCGCAGTGACTGAAGGCCCAGTGACCGAAGGAGCAGAGCACCCCTTACATATGCCCACGAAGCTCCTCTCCGGCTCCCCTAGTTTTTCGGTACTCAAGCGCTAATCCCTCCAGAAGCTTGACCGACTCATCTGCTCGGTCCGTCGGTACGAAGAGATAGCCGTGATAGAATCCAGCGAGGGGCTGTAGAGGGATTCCGTGCGTTGCAAGTCGTGTTGCGATGACGGCGAGGAACCCGACACCATCGAAGCGAGGCGATACCTTAAGCCTAATAAGGCGCGAGGGAAAATGCGCTTCAAGCTTCTCGCGAGCGGCTTCCTCCTTTTTAAGTATCATGGATACGCCTTCTGCCTCATGAATTTCTACCCAAGGCTCCAGAGTAAGACTCTTCCGCTTGTCCCGTGCGACGGTGCAAAAAACGTATTGTCCCTCAAGAAGTGTGGGCTCCATAGAAGAAACGAGAGTGTTCAGGTTGCTTGGCTCTTTCATGTCTTTGTTGTCTCCATAATGAGTTTGCGATGAGACGGTAAGGCGCTCCTACAAAGAACTGTATGAGCGGCGTCACAAGAGCTCTTGTTGCGATTGATACGATTTAGTTTGCGAGCTGTTTGAGGGTGTCGTTCGCTACGTTTCGCACATCTGGTTGGAGATTCGGCTCTCCCAGGAGTTGGTCAAGTATCTCAGAGGCATCCTTGAGCTTGTGCAGACCACGAAGCGCGAGCGCAGTGTAAAGTAGAGCAAGTTGATGATGCGGATCCGGTACGTCCATAACTGGCTCAACTATCTCGAGCGCTATTTGGAATTGCCCAGAGTCGATGTGGAGGGATGCAAGTGAGGCGCGGGCGGTTACGCACATCGGATTGATCATTATCGCTCGGTGATACGCGAGTGCCGCCGCAGAGGTTTTCCCCGCGCGGGCCAACACCATTCCAAGATTACACCACCCAGTAATAAAGTTTTGGTCCACGTCGATGGCGCGGCGCAAAACGGCTTCTGCATCCTCGAACTTGTTGCAGCGAAAGAGTAGCACACCATAATTGCTCAGCACCTCTTTGCATCGTGGATCGAGAGCTAGCGCCCGCTGAAATGCCTCATGAGCCTGGTCTGCGCGGTTTAGGGCGGTGAGGGTCTGGGCTAGGTTACTCCAAACCCATAGTTGCTTCGGGTCTAATTTAAGAGACTCGAGGAACGCTGCTGCGGCCTCCTCTCTTCGATCTGCTAGGTTGTGTTGAATGCCGAGCTCGTAGAAAGCCTGCCAATTTGAGGGCTCGTCGGCGACCTTCTTTTCGGCGAGAGTTGAATAAAGCGTTGATTTGTCGCGGCGCGCTTGGGCTTCCGGCGTAAATCCG
Source organism: Bdellovibrionota bacterium (assembly GCA_044237895.1). Classification (GTDB taxonomy): domain Bacteria; phylum Bdellovibrionota_C; class UBA2361; order UBA2361; family OMII01; genus OMII01. Next base: position 779 of record JBIIEK010000011.1, on the reverse strand, counting down.
AAGTGATGGATGAGTATGCCGGAATCCTCGACTACGATATCAGAGCGATTTTCAGCACTTTGCTCAACGAGTTCATGCACTATTCCGCGGAATTCGATCCCTCTCTTGTGAGGAAAGAGCCGAATCAGAGAGCTTTCGAAGTATCCCTGATAGTCGCGCTCTAACTGGCGATGCTCACCGCTACACGCTACGGCGTTATTTTGTCGAAGGTCGTTGGTGTAGTGGCGTTGCGTGAGTTTGTAGCACACGTTTTCTCTATCAATGAGACCACGAATGCGGGCGTGGTCGGCGGGATCAAGCACTTCATCTGCATCAAGAACGAGGATCCACTGTGACGACGCATTCGAGAGGGAGATGTTGCGAGCCTTTGAGAAGTCATTCTCCCATGCAACTTTAAAAACCTTAGCTCCAAAGGACTCTGCGATTTCGATGGAGCGATCACTTGAGCCGGTATCAACGATGATAATCTCATGCACAAGCGCTCGAACACTCGCAAGGCACTGCACCAGGGTCGCTTCCTCGTCTTTGACGATCATGCAGAGTGAGAGTGTGGACATGGCTGATGGATTAAAGGGTTCGTTAAAAGCTCGCAAAGATGGGCGGGGATCTCTCCTTATCTTACTCTATCGGCTCTTTAAGGGCGCTCGATAAGCGGCTTTTTAGAGGCGCGGGTTTGAAATGGGCGGGCCGAGAAGATGTAAATCTATCAGGTAGTTAAGGCGAGCGCGAGCACGGCTTTATCCAAGGCAGGGGTAGCCAGCACCTCCGACTCCTCCTGT
>JBIIEK010000202.1:0-4968 GCA_044237895.1 Bdellovibrionota bacterium | reverse complement strand
CGGCACGCTCCGCAAGGGGAGGAAGGACCGCGAGGCCAAGCAGCCCTGCGCCGACAGCGGCAAGTGGAGAGCCGACAACGATGCCGAGGGTTGCAAGTCCGATAGTTCCTCCAACTATGGCAGCGGATGTCGCTGAGCGTGAGATGAAAGATACGGCGCTCTCTGCGCTCTCTGAGGCCATGCGGCCATCGTCGCAGAGGTCTTTTGAAACGGTTTCAAAGAACGGTCGAATGCCTGATATGTGATCAAGGGCTTTGCCGGAAAAGGAGTCGACGGCAGGGAGTCGGCGTTCCACGGCAGGCCGGAGCACCGAATCAAAGAAGTTTGGGTTTAGACAAAAGTTGCTTTCTCTCATCGGTGCTGTGTTCATGGAGATCCTCCAGGGATTGTTTAATAAAGGCTCCGCTCTTCGGGCGAAGCCTTATGACAGGATTCGAGCAAAGGTGGCAAAAGTTGCGAGGGAGGGCGTCCTAGGGGGTCGGGGGGGCGGTAGAACGGCTTGGGAATTAGTTTTGCGAGGGATGGGAGGAAAGACCTCCTTATCGGTAAAACGGCGCGATCCGAAAGGATCAGCGGGGGCTTGGTCCTTGTGCGTTGAAGGCTTTCCTTAAAGAGGCCCTGACCGAGCCGTTAAGAGATGGCTGAATTTAGAGTTTTCGATAGCCATGAAACCTATCGCTCGGCAAAATAATCTATCTTTTGGTGGGGTTAAGTGTTTGTGATAAAGGCTTTCCCTTGGCCTTTTGAGAGTTCCTTGGTAGCCTTCACCGAGATGCTCAGCTCGGATGAAACCGTAGAGCGTCACCGCTGCTGTGAGACCTCAATAGGCTATGGTCTTCAAAGGGCGCCCCGTTTTTCATAGCCAAGGGAAGTGCACGAAGCTTGCGCCACTAAATTACCGATGAAGCGATTCCTTTTTAGAACGATAGTGCCCTGGCTCGTAACGGCGGTCGCGCTTTATCTCGCCTTCCGGGGTGTTGAGTGGGGCATGCTGGTTTCTCACGCTAAGAGCGTCCGTCTTTCATACGTTTTTGCGGCTGTCGCCCTGACGATACTATCCTACATACTCCGTTCCGCCCGCTGGCCCGTGCTCTGTCCTGACCTTTCACTCCCTTTTTTCTCGTCCCTTCGAGTCCTTGTGCTCGGATTTTTCATGAATAACATCTTGCCCGCACGAGCTGGCGAGCTTGTACGAGCCCACCTCGGGGCGAAGGTTGTAGGCAAGCCGCGAACGCTCATGCTCGCCACGATAGCGAGTGAGCGATTGGCCGATGGTCTTACGCTGAGCCTTCTTTTTGCTGGAGCGATACTTCTCTTTGGCCAAGGGCACCTTGATCCTCAATACGCGCAGCGTCTTCTTTATGTGGCGTATCTCTTCGTCGCCATCGCGGCTGGGGTAATCGTGACGTTGTTCTTTAGAGAGGGGATCTTCACGATATTTGACAAACTCACCGCAAAGCTCTCTCACAAGGCATCTACATACGCTCTTTCTCGCATGCAGATATTCATTCATGGATTGAGCCCACTCTGCTCTATATCCGCTGCGACGAAAATAACTCTGTGGTCGATCGTTATCTGGCTGGTCGAACTCGGCGCCTTTGCGTGTGTAGCGATCGCGTATGACTCACAGCTCTCCCTGTTTGGCACTGTGCTCTTTCTTGTCTCCGTTAACTTTAGCTCTCTCATTCCAGCGGCTCCTGGTGGCTTCGGTGTCATAGAGCTTGTTGCCAAGAACGTTCTGATGTCAGTTGGTGTAGGGAGTAGTGAGCTCGCTCTCTGTATCGTGTTAACGCAGCACGTGATTCAGTACGCTGTCATCGGTATCCCCGGAGCCTTTTTCCTCTCAACGCTTCGCAGTCAGATGAGTGATATGGTTGAGGCGACGCAGGCTGCAAACGCCTAACGAGGATGTGGACGTAGCGTATGAAAGTATCTTTAGTCATTCCGGTTTATAACGAGTCAGGGCATCTTCTTGAGTTTTTAAAGCAGGTAGATGCACTCCGGATTGATGGAGTTCAAAAAGAGCTTGTCATTATCGATGACTGTTCCAAGGACGAGAGCGCTGACATCCTCCGAAATTATAAGTTTTCTTCAGAGGTGCAGCTCCATTTTCAAGAGGCGAACGCGGGCAAAGGTGCAGCGATCCGTAAAGGCTTTGAGATCGCCACCGGTGATATCATCGGCGTTCAGGACGCTGATTTTGAGTACTCCCTGGACGACCTTCCCTCGATCGTCATGCCGATAGTCGAGGGGAAGGCTGATGTTGTGTTTGGGTCGCGATTTAAGGCGAACGTTGTTCAGGTGCACCGTACCTTTCACTACTTGGTAAATCGCTTTCTCACCACCTTTAGCAATCTATTCTCGGGGTTGTACCTGACCGATATGGAGACCTGCTACAAGTTTTTCAAAGCTGATGTAATTAAAAACATTACGCTTGAGTCAAACCGATTTGGATTTGAGCCGGAAATTACCGCTAAGATCGCTCGATTAAAGTTGAAGATCATTGAAGTCCCGATTTGGTACTTCCCTCGTAATTATTTGGAGGGAAAAAAGATCACCTGGAAGGATGGCGTCGCGGCCCTTCGTCACATCGTGTACTATAACTTCTGTCAGAAGCCGTCGCAGTACGTGAAGCCTACGATCCCTGCTTGCTATATCCCCCAAGGTCGGCAGTGGCTGTAGCCTTCCGGCGGCGGTTTTTGCCGCACGCAGTAGGGGCGATAGCGTAGAGCTTTAACCCTACGACTCGTCCGTTACATCCGGCTCGCTGAGTGATTGAGCTGGCTATTCGCCAAAGTCCACAACGCTTTAAAATCAGTCGTTCCCTCAAGAGCTGCTTTCGCCGCAGCTCGTACCGGCTGGGATTGCATAATGCTTGACGCAGCATCGTTAAGAAGTCGGTGAGCTTCTTTAAAGAAGACCCGCTCCTTTTTGCTCGGCTCTTCGGGCTGGGATTGTAGAAGGGTCGCAAGAAGACTAACCGATTGAACCCGCTCACGAGAGCGGTTGTTATTAAAGGAGTCGAATTTGGCCGCGTGCCATAGGACGCGAGACCCAATAATCACCGTGAGTGCAAGGCCGATCGCCGTAGAGTTCGCTATTCGATTGTTCTGACCCAAAAGTTTGCAAGCTGCTCGAGTAAGGAGCCCTATAATTGAGCCAACAACAGCGACCTCGTGGGGAAGGAAGGGGAGAGTGGCTAACCCAAGCAGGACCGAATGATCGTGTGGATCTTTGACATCTCCCTTTAGAATAGCTCTGAGGAGCGAGAGCCCCGCTGTACTGCGATGATGCGCTAAGAGATCGAGCCAAGGGTTGTCTCTGCCTCGATGCTCAGCGTACCACACTCGAGCCTGATAGCTTGCGGTTGATTCTATTTGCTTAGTCAGCGGGGCTTCTTTGAGCAGGAGGAGTGCGATTCGCGCCGCGGGATCCCTTCTCGTTGAGCCATATCGTTTAGCGAGATCTAAGAGCTCGTCCGTTATCAGTGAGGGGCGGTTATGGGTCGCGTTGCCCAAGATCTGCGCGGCGGGAGCGCACACGGCATATGAACGTTTATAGTCAGGCTCGCGTAGTCCCAACATGGCGTACGCTTGCACAAGTGGCTCCGCCGCATAAGGAATGAGTGCTTCTAGGAGTCTTCCGCGTTGGGCTGGCTTCCATAGGAGATATTCCCGGTCACACAGTGCGGAGAGTACACCGTCTCGCACCTCCTTATAGTGTATGCGTTCGCACAGCAGCTCCATCTGCTTAGAGCCCGTCTTGTTGCACTCCCTGAGGATCGAGCGTAGCTCCTTTCGAGCGGGTGCGGTGAGCGCTCCCAGTGGAGATATCTCCACCTTGGGCGATCGAAGATCTCTCGGCGGCAGAGCCTCGTATGGTTTCGATTCAGTGATGGTACGAGCCTGAGTTATCGGTGTCATGGCGATGTGTTCTCGCTACATGCCTTGCTCTTCACCTGCGCGCAAGTTTTTGAGGGGCGTTTTTATTCGCCAGACCGATCCGAACCGATCCGGACACCGTTTTGGTAGGAAACAAAAAGGCGCCTCGTCCGATACATTAGGAATGAGTAATGAGACACCAACGCAAGCTGGGGACGGAGCGATCCCTCCGTCGTTGATCGGCCCGGCGCTCTACAATTCCCTGGACCTTGCTCTCTGCTCGACGGAGGAGGCTCGTGCTCAGGTGTCGTACGAGAGCGCCCTTAAAATGTCGGCATTGCCACTCGCATTGGTACGCTGCCAGGCAACCACTCAGATTCATTGCGCTGTCTCTAAGGGCTCTCCTGAGTTGTCGAGGGCTTTGCAGTTTGTGAGTGGCTTCGAGCCCGTCCTCTCTGAGGTGCCTCATGGGATTTTAGAGGACGCGATTAACCGAGCATATCTTGGCTCAGACCGCCGGATAGAGCGATCGCTAGCGAGGCTTCGTCGAGAAATCACTGACGTAGTTGAAACTCGAGGGGCCGGGCTACCGAAAGCTCAGGGCGATGCCGCGCAGTTTCTATCGACTTTACTGGAGTTTGCGGTCGCTCGCGGCGCTTCAGACCTTCATCTCTGCCCGACGCCAAAGGGTGCGCTGCTCCGTTTAAGAATCGATGGCGAGTTACTCACCCAGGATGAGCACCTCTACCCACGCTCCCAGCACGAGCAGATCGTGTCACGCCTAAAGGTGCTCGCCGGCTTGGATATCGCTTCAAGGCTACTGCCTCAGGATGGCGCATTTACCTTTTCGTTCGGTACGAGTGCTCGGTGTGTTCGCGTCAGCACCCTTCCCGTCCTTGATGGAGAGAGTGTTGTGCTGCGGTTTCTGTATGCAAGAAAATTTCCCCAACTTTCAATGCTGGGTATCGAGCCGATAGGGGGAGCCATTATTCGCCGCGCCATAGAGCGGGCCCACGGAGTAATACTACTCGCGGGCCCGACCGGGAGCGGGAAAACAACCACCATGTATGCCGTTGTTCTTGAATTG
>JBIIEK010000075.1:0-12988 GCA_044237895.1 Bdellovibrionota bacterium | reverse complement strand
TCTCGATCGCACTGAAACATCTGTACCCTCGGTCGGCGAGGCCGCCGACCCTCCAGTCGCGCCCGCGATGCTGACTCGATTCGGCGGAACCTGCTATCGCATGAAACTTTTCTTTACTTAGGACACGCCACTATGGCGCCGTTCTTAGGGCAGTAACGACCACGTCCGTGACGAACCCATTTCTCTGATCAAGAGGTCGCTCAGCGGGGTTTGGCGCGTCGGGGCACCTCATGATCGTGGAGGGCCGGCGGCCTCGCCGGCTTGTCGGCATCTTCGATCTCGATCGCACTGAAACATCTGTACCCTCGGTCGGCGAGGCCGCCGACCCTCCAGTCGCGCCCGCGATGCTGACTCGATTCGGCGGAACCTGCTATCGCATGAAACTTTTTTTTACTTAGGACACGCTACTATGGCGCCGTTCTTAAGGCAGTAACGACCACAACCGTCAGGGATGGTGAGGTAGTCGTTTCCGTTGATGCGATACGGAGCGCCCTTGCTGTTGTACGCTTTTACTTGAATGTTCTTTCCGTATGCACACCCCGGTTTCGAGAAGCGGCCGAGCTGTGCGTAGCCGTTTCCGCCACCCTGCGTGGTTCCAGTCTCGCCGCCGATCTTGATTATGGTGTCCGAAGGGCTGCTGTGTATCGCCAGTTTTCCATTGCTGTCTGACACCGGCTTCCACAAGAAGGCTTCAAGCTCTCCAGCCGTGCTTGCTTCGGCATCCTCTTGGAGCGCTCGGTAGCAAGTGGTCAGGAGCGAACCACTGCATGGATCTCCGCTTGTCTTGCCGTACGCCTTCTTGAGAAGCGTTTCTGAGTAACTCTTTCCGCTTGTTGTAAAGAGCTGTCCGATATACCCAGTTTGACCCTGTCCAACTGAGGTTGTGCAGTCATCGCTCGCCTTAAAAAAATATGCGTCCTCTTTAGCGAGGTCTTCAAGTAACCGCTCGGCACCCGCTTGCTCAGCATCGTTGTAGGGCACTCCAAGTGAATGAAGCTTTACGAGGAAATCCCCATCTTTCTCGGTCGTCATGACGAGGAGGTTTGGGCCAGCCACAGAGACCTTTCCGAGTATCCCGTCCTTCTTCTTTACGGGGTTTACAAGGGAACCATCGATGACTGTACTGCAGTCGGTCGTGAATGGGTTTGTCGTAGCGGTGGCAGACGAGGATGTGCTACTGCTCGAACCGTCGTCCTCTGTTGTACAACCGGTTGCAGCGAAGGCCAGAATGGTCAGGCAGAATGTTGAAAAAATAGCTCTTTTCATGATGAGTAAAACCTCAAGCATTAAGTAGTTCGAGGAGTCGCGCATGTTTGCCTCTACGCGGTACCCCCGTCTCTCCACTAATCCGCCGTTGCGGCCTAGATGCTTCAGGTTATTAAGACGAGTTAAAACAGCATGTTGGAGTTGTTTGTTTGGCCTGGGAGGCGGTCCATGCGAGCTTTACGTCCATCTCGACGGTTTGCAGAGCGAGTGGTAAGTTGATGGGAGTCTTTTCAAAGGAATTCTACGTGTTGTACCACCTTCTCTACGCACTCCACGACACTTACAGCTGGCTCAACGTTTTTAAATACCAAACCTTTAGAAGTATGTTGGCCTTCCTTCTGGCTTTTGTATTCGTGTTGGTGTTGCAGCCCGTGTTTATCCGATGGCTGCAGAATCGAGGGGTCGGTGGACAGCCCATTAGAGACGATGGTCCGAAGGCCCATGAGGGCAAACGGGGAACTCCGACGATGGGAGGGATGGTTGTGGTTGCGGCCGTTCTCGTTTCAACCCTCTTACTCGCTGATCTGACGAACTCGAAGGTATGGCTTACCCTCTGCATCTTAATTGGGTTTGCCTATCTCGGATTTGTTGACGACTGGCGAAAGATTGAGAAGCAGAACTCAAAGGGGCTCTCAGAGCGAGGTAAATTGGTGGTTCAGTTCGGATTGGGAGCAGGGGTGGCGATCGTTCTCTCCCTTCTGGGCTTCTCAACCGATCTCCATATACCTTTTAGTAAAGATGTGTCGATCCCTCTTGGCGTACTTGGCTTCATCCTTTTTACATCCTTTGTGCTCGCCGCAACGTCCAACGCCGTTAATTTTACGGATGGATTGGATGGGCTGGCTATTGGGCCAGTCATGACTGTCGCGTGCACGTATGCGGTGTTCGCGTATCTTGCGGGCAACGCGAAGTATGCCGACTATCTCGGAATTCCATACGAGAGCGGGGCTGGAGAGCTTACGATCGTTCTCTCAAGTATGTTCGCGGCAGGCTTAGGATTCCTCTGGTATAATACGTTTCCGGCGCAGGTGTTTATGGGAGACACGGGATCCATGGCTCTGGGCGGCACGCTCGGATTTATAGCTGTTCTCGTGAAGCAGGAATTGGTGCTTGTGATCGCTGGTGGTGTTTTCGTGGTCGAGGCGGCCTCGGTTGTTATCCAGAGGTACTACTACAAGTTTACGAAGAGGCGCGTGTTCAGAATGGCGCCTATCCACCACCACTTTGAGTTAGCTGGATGGGCTGAACCTAAGATCATTGTTCGGTTCTGGATCGTTTCCGTTGTTCTGGCGATGATCGCGCTTACCTCTCTTAAATTGCGTTAATCATGACGTTAAGGGCGACACTAGAGGAAATCGCGCGCTCCGGTAAGCGGGTGCTCGTGGTAGGGCTCGGTATTCGTGGTATCGAATCGGCTCGGTTTCTGGCACGTCTCGGACTCATGGTGCTCGTTGCGGAGAGACAATCAGAAGTCGCCTTCAGAGAAGCCTCCAAGTATGAGGGGGATATTCAGGCGCTTTCGGAATTAGGGATTGAGGTCTCTTTCGGAGTTGATGGCGAAGGAGTTGCGCCGAAACTTGCTGATGTCGGACTAGTGCTCGTAAGTCCAGGCGTCTCACTCGAATCCTCCATCATGGGTACTGTAAAGCGGTTGGGGGTGCCGTGCGTCTCGGAATTGGAACTGGGGGTGCAGTTACATCGGGGGCAAAGCGTTGTCGTTACGGGTAGTAATGGAAAGAGCACAACCTCGGCTCTCATTGAACACATCATCCGAACAGGTGGAGGAAGCGCGGCCCGGTGCAGTAACGCCGGGGCTTCAGTTGTATCTCATGCGGAGCTCCTTGATGGATCGGATGGTGGCACATCAGTGTTACTAGTTGAGGCATCCAGTTACCAGCTTGAGTCGTCCACGGTACTTCATCCAGCTGTGAGCGTAATTCTCAATATCAGTGAGAATCATCTTGAGAGGCACGGTTCGCTCGAGCGGTATGCATCAGCAAAAGCGAGAGTGCTGAGACTTCAATCGAATCAGGATTTCGCCGCATTGAATGGTGACGATCCGGTCGTTTTTGGTATGGCCAAAAGCTGTAGGGCGCAGATCGGGTTATTCGGTCAAAGGCCACCAACAGAGATGGCGAAGGTCTCATCGACATGGGCACATATCTCGTATTCAAGGTCTCCATGGGGAAGTCTGGAGGTCTGTTTCGAAGGGGCTCTGGAGAGCTACGCTACTGAAGCGTCAAGGCTCCGTGGCTCCCACAATCGATATAACATGGCAGCGGCGGTCCTCGTATCTCGACGCCTCGGGATTCCTCAAAAGGTGATTCAGGAAGCCTTGGATACGTTTTCTCCGTTGGAGCATCGATTAGAAGAGGTAAGTGCTGAGGCGAGAATCAAGGTGATAAATGATTCTAAATCAACCTCCGTTGCCGCCTCTGTAGCGGCTCTTTCGACCGTTAAGGGTCTCTATAAAGAGCAGCAGGTCCTCTTGTTGATAGGGGGGCTCTCTAAAGCAGGTTCCTGGAGCCCGCTGTTGGCTGAAGTTTTGAAAGATGATCCGAGTCGGATCAGGGTGATCTGTTTTGGCAAAGACGCCCACCTACTTGCCAGCCATTGTCGCTCGCAAGGTATATGCCCCGAGGTGTGTGGAACGCTACGTGAAGCGACTCACGCAGCCCTGAGCGCAGTATCCGATGGAGGGGTTCTTCTTCTCTCACCAGGGTGCGCCAGTTTTGATGAGTTCGCTGATTTTGAGCACCGCGGACGAGAGTTTAAGCGGTATGTGTGCGACTATTTTAATAACGATCTCAAGGCAACAGCATGAAGATACTTCTCACAAACGATGACAGTCACCGCTCTCCACTCCTTGAGTCGGCTGCTCGTTACCTCTCTAGTATAGGGGAGGTTACGATAGTTGTGCCTCACCATGAGCAGAGCTGGACTGGGAAGAGCATTACCCGTTTTAAGCCGGTTCATATTCACACTCTCGAGCTCTTCGGTCGTCACGCCTATGCGGTAACAGGAACTCCCTCGGATTGTGTGAATGCGGCGATTCATAACATCTTAAAGGTTAAGCCCGACCTGGTCGTCTCGGGGATTAATGCCGGCTACAACGCTGGCCTTGGATTCATCATCTCATCCGGAACAGTTGGAGCTTGTCTTGAGGCGAATCTCGCCGATGTTCCCGCGATTGCGTTATCTCAGGCCTTCGACCCTGAAACGCGCAATCGGTATATTTCGGACTACATGATAGCTCCAGAGTTGATTGAGCGATTCGATCGACAGACCGTTCGAGTGCTCGATAAGGTTTTTTCTATTCTTCTCTCCGACACTCATAAGACTGAGGTGCTCTCGGCTCCGGTTACGTGGAACATAAACTTTCCATTTGAGCTTACGGATCCAAAGGTCCTGTCGTGCGCGCCGATGAGTAAGAGCCGGTACGGTGCTTGCTTCACTGAAGACGAGAACTCCGAGATGAGTGATATCCGAGTCCTTAATCACGGTAGGATCACTCAGGTTGTCGATCCCGCTCCGCTTACTGACAGTGCGTTGCTTCAGAGGGGCATAGCCGCGCTCACGCCGATTAATCTATGGGCTTTGACAGGTGCGAGCGCTCCCCCGATTGTAAGTAAGATTGTAGCCGCGCTTGGATGATACTCTTTTCAGAGGTTGGTTCGCTTGCACCTTAGGTGTCGCGGTATTACGGTTTGAAGAAAAACCAGATATCGCTTGCTTGAGGAGTGAAGAGTCCTTGCAGGTTAGTTTCAGCACAGAATTCCGTCACCGCCTTGTTTACACCAGGCCAACGCCAGTCGTGTCCGGCGAAGAGTCCACCGCTACGTACCTTTGGGTACCATGTCCTCATGTCCTCTTTAACTGCCTCATAGGTATGCAGCGCATCGATGAATACGAAATCAAGGAGTCCGTCCTGGATCTGGGGAGCAGCTACGACAGACGTCGTTTTCAGCATGACTGATCGTTTGCCAAAAGGAGCGAGCTTCCGTTTGGCGTCTTGCTCAAACGCTGCCATGCGATCGGCTGTACGATCCGGTTCGTCGTAGGGGAGATACGGATCGATAGAGAAGAGGGTGAGGTTCGGAAGTTCGTAAAGAAGGTGCATCGAGGTATCGCCGTACAAAACACCGATCTCAGCACCGTAGCCATTTTTTATAACGTTCTGCGATTTCAGAATGAACGCAAGGACATTATAGTTCATCGACCCGAAGGTCGTCTCTGTCATTTGCATCGGGTTTCAGAGCCTCGTTAAGCGTACACGTGTTCCAAGACGGAACCCTCCCTAATAAGACGAGTGTCGTGGTCGCAACGTCTCAACTTTTTACTGATTAAGGGAGCTCCTAACTGCCTGTCTTAACAGGAAGCTTCGCTTGGCACCGTCTGTAACCTCTACGAGATTATCATAAAGTTTGGGATCCACGAGAAGGGCTCCAAGCGTTCCCGTTCCACGGGATAGCGCTTCTGACGCTACTCGAAAGTTATTCGCTGTTTGGGCAAAGGAACTAAGGATCTCCTCGATGCGTTTTGCGACAGCCCCAGGTTGTACCTCGGTGTAGAGAAGGTCGTGTACAAGTCCAGAACCTTCACGCGCCTGCTTGAGGATGAGGGAGAGGTTTTCGCTCGCATTTGAAACGTTTCGAGAAGCCTTGAAGAGCTCCGCAACAGCCTCTTGCCCCGTCTTCTCATAGACGAGTCCATGAAGGAGTCCTTTGCCGGCGCGAACCTCTTGCATGATATCCGCGATATCCTGGCTTGTGGAGGTGATACTATTCATCATCTTTTTGCCGTCACTCTCATTGTAAATAAGTCGATGAATAAATCCGTTTTCGGTTTTAATCGCGGAAGCAACCTCGGCGATATTTCTCGACGCGGAAGCTATGTCCCTGAATGTCTGTGGAGAGAGTCCCTCAAGACTCTTGTTTAACCGCTCGGTGATTTGCGAGGTGTTGTCAACTGCCGCTTGGGCTCTGAGGAGGATCTGGCCGAAGTCGGCGATCTCCGCAGAGGTGAGTTGAGTACCTGGAGGCGCAGCCTCCTGAAGATTTCCCGGAGTGAGGCTGATGAATCTGTCGCCGAGGAGACCCTGAGTATCTATCAACACCGTAGAGTCCGGTTTTACCTCATCAAGGAACTTGTTGTTGATGAGCAGCGTAACGTGAACCTTGTACTCCTTGTGATTTCTATCGAACGCTACCTCCGCAACCCGCCCGATAGAGATTCCGCCGAGTCGAACTGGGGCTCCAACTGACAATCCCTTCACATCCTTGAAATACGCATGGTACTCACTTTGCTTTGCGAATATCTGTCGCTCTCGCCCCATGATAAGGATGAGAGCCGCGACCATAAAGAGACTCGCGCTTAGAAAGATACCGGCTTTCAGTTCGTTGCGTAGTTTCATACATCTTCCTTCCAAGATCCTGAGATAAAGTCGTGCACAAGGCGATTTTGTTCTGATACCTGTTCTACTGGCCCGTCCGCGGCGATCACTCCTTTGCTGAGGAGCATCCATCGATCTGATACTCGGCGGGCGCTCTGAATATCGTGCGTTACAACGAGGGAGGTTATGCCACGCTCCTTTGCGAACTTTATAATCAAGTCATCGATCATCCGCGTAGACGTGGGATCAAGACCCGTAGTTGGCTCATCGTACAGCATGATTTTGGGGGAGGATGCCAAGGCGCGCGCTAATCCGATCCGTTTTCTCTGCCCACCGGAGAGTTGCGAGGGTAGTTTTTTCTGAATCCCTGGAAGCCCCACCATAGCAAGGCGGTCCTTTACGATCTCCGCTAGTTTATCCTCGTCCTTTTCGCCCCGCTCACGAAGACCATAGGCGATATTTTCGAACACACTTAGAGAATCGAAGAGGGCCGCGCCCTGAAAAAGCATCCCAATATCAATACGAAGAGATCTGAGATCCCTCTCTTCGATCGTCTCCATATCTTTTCCCATCACCCTCACGGAACCCTCAGCCGCTTGTACCAGGCCCATAATCAGCTTGAGAATGATCGTCTTTCCAGCGCCGGAAGGGCCGAGAAGGGTCGTCACTTCGCCGGGAGCGAGCGAGAAGGTAAGGCCCCGGTGTACGTGATTCGACCCGAAGCGGGTGTGAACATCGTGAAACTCGACTGGGATTGTTGTAGTGCCGCTCATTTGAAATTGATGATGATAAGTATCTTGGTGAAGAAGAAGTTGGCGATAAACACCATGAGCGATCCCGTGACAACCGCTGACGTAGTGGTTAATCCAACCCCTTCAGTGCCGCCGCGACATCGCAGCCCCTTGAAGCAAGCGATGGATGATACGATAATTCCAAAGCCGACGCTCTTTATGAGCCCATCGGTGACATCCGGGATACGGACTGCATAGAGATAGGAGCGATAGTATTGGTGAGCGGTAATGCCGAGTTCGAGAACCGCCACCGCTCCGCCGCCAAGTATTCCGGTGATGACCGCGATGCCGGCCAATAGTGGCATTGAGATAGTTCCCGCTACAACTCTTGGGGTGACTAATCGGCGTATCGGATCTCCCCCCAACGCTCGAATCGCATCCACCTGCTCGGTTACAACCATTGAGGCTATCTCGGCCGCAATGCCGGCACCTACTCGGCCGCACACCATCACGGCAGTTAGTACCGGTCCCAGCTCGCGCGCAAGAGCGAGGCCGACAAGGTTCCCTACGTAGTTCTTGGCACCAAAACGATGAAGTCCGTAGGCTGTCTGAAGAGCGAGCACCATGCCCGTAAATACGGCTGTAAGCAGAACGATAGGGATAGAGCTGACGCCGATGAGGACGATCTGCCGACTCACCTCTCGAACATTAATGCCGTTTTTGCCGATGTCTTTCATGACATCGTAGAGCATATGAGAGTACGCCCCGAGGGCTTGTAGTTGAGGCTTAACTTCCGGCACGCGTCGGGTCCTTAACGAAGACGAGCTTTGGAACGAGGCGTTCAGCGAGCTTTGAGGTCACATCGCCGAACTGCATAGAATCTTCTTTCGAGGGTTTAGAAGGCGAGCGGCCGCGCCACAAAACGAGATCTGTTAGGCACGAGCCCTCATGAAAGGTAAAGATCGACATGAGGAATGGGTCTGCATCCATCGTTCCCGACACAACCGAGTGTAAAGCCTTGGTCGAGTCAAACTTAACCGGCTCCTGGGTTTCTACCGCAAGGTCCATAACTCCAACGAGGAGCTGACGGGTGGTTGCTTGAAAGGTGAATTTCTCAGGGATAGAGCAGTCCTTGAGTGTGGTAACAAATATTGGCCCGGCGCCACTTTCGCACGTGTACAGATTGCTAGCTCCACCCAGTCCCTTGGTTTTTTCACAACGTGGGGCGTCGCTCAGGGTCGCAGAGTTGATCGGGAGCGTCTCTGGTGGTGGCCCGGCGTTGCCAGAGCATGCGGTTAGCAGGGCCAGCGCTGCTAAAAATGAGGTGCTAGCACCGCGAATCAAAAAGGGATACATGATAGTTACTCACTCGGTTTTATGCTGCCCAGAACTTACCCTAGGGGGTAAAGAACACGCAACGGTATAACCCCCCTTGCGTAGAGCTCTTGGCGTATCGCGCCCAGACCGCAAGGGGTTGATAGCATAGATGATTTGTAGGCGTAGCTGGATGATAAGTCTGCACAACGTATCAAAGATATATCCCCCAGACCAGGCTGCCCTCAAAGGGGTCGATCTGAAGGTAGCAGACGGTGATTTTCTCTTCATCGCCGGAGCCAGCGGAGCGGGGAAGAGCACTCTTCTGAAGCTCCTCTTTGGTGCCCAACGAGCCTCGAGTGGGGAGGTTCTCGTCGGAGGAAGGAATATGTCCACCATTACTCGCGAAGGGGTTGCCTCTCTTCGACGGGAAATAGGAGTGGTTTTTCAGGATTTCAAGCTCCTCCCTCGAAGGACCGTATTGGATAACGTTGCGTATGGTCTGGAGGTGCTCGGTGTTGCGATTCGCGAGCGTCGACGACTCGCGCTCCTTCTGCTCCACGCGATGGGGTTAGAGGATAGGATAGACGCGTATCCGGTTACCTTGTCCGGAGGGGAGCAGCAGCGTGTGGCGATAGCACGCGCGCTTATCCGGAAGCCTAGGCTTATTCTAGCCGATGAGCCGACAGGTAATCTCGATCACGAGATGAGTCGTCGCGTGTTCGATCTCTTGTTAGAAGCCAACGCCGCGGGGGTTACGGTAGTTGTCGCGACGCACAACCTGGCGATGATTGAGGAGTTGAATAGGCGAAGCATCGTCCTTGATCGAGGTAAGATCATCGGAGATTTCTCAAAGTCGTCAGTCGTAGGAGGCGCCTCATGAGTCGTTCAGACCGCTCTCCAATAGGACTGGCTACGATATGGAAAGAGGGCGATGGGGTGGAGCGTGTTTCCTTTTTTGCTCTCACCGGACACGTGTTTCGTCGTTCTTGGGAGAACCTTTGTCGATCGACCGTTACATGGTCGCTGACCGTAATCACCATCGCAGTGGCCCTCTCAGTGCTCAGCCTCTTCGCCCTCGTTGTTCGAAATTGCGCGCTCTCGGTAGAGCGTGAAACCGGCGATATGATGGTGATGATATTTCTGCGCGACTCCGCTACTCGGATGGATGCCGATGCGCTCAAAAACGAGATCGCAGACCTCACTACGGGATTAGATGTTTCCTACATGGATAAGGGGCAAGCCCTGGAGTCTTTCCGCAAGATGCTCGGTGATGACGCGGTGATGTTGCAAGGTCTTGATGCCCAGAATCCGCTTCCAGCCTCGGTAAACATCACCCTTGATAATCCAACGAGAGCGGATAAGCTTTTTGAAGTGGTCTCCGATCGACTTGCGTCGAGTGCCGTCATCGAGAGCATTCGGTACAGTAGAAGCGGAGTGCAGCAGCTGAAACGGATACTGCGCATGGTAGAGGTTGGTGGTGGTATTGGAATGATATTTCTCCTCGTCATCACCGGTTTCATTATCGCTAACACAATAAAGCTAGCGCTGTACAATCATCGAATGGAGATCGAGATCATGGAGTTAGTCGGATCTCGTCGGGGTTCTATCTATGCCCCTTACGTGCTTGAGGGGTTGGGGCAGGGGATCGTAGGCGCGGCGGTAGGAATAGCGATCGTGTTCTCGGTGTTCCTACTTGTACACAGCACCATGGCGAAGAGCGAGTTCCTCCAGATGCTGTTCTCGTCGTTCCAGTTTCTTCCCTTTACGGCTCTCCTCTACATCGTTGTAGCTGGAGCGGTCGTTGGTATGAGCGGAAGCTTCCTCGCGGTTCGTAAGTTCCTGTCGGAGCAATAGGGTATGGGCCTGGGTCCGCGATACTACCGGTACGCGCGGAGGGGATTCGCTCTCGTTTGCTTAGTTTTGGCGACCCTTGCTCTTTCAAGCGATGTAATCGGGCAAGATGAGAAGCTTTCGGCAAAGCTTACAGGCATCCGAGCGAGCGTAGACCTGGCAGAGGGGGAGATCCTCCGTTTACGGGAGGAGTTCAACGCTCTCCTTAAGAAACGGGAGGAGCTTCAGTCCAATTTGCAAAAGTTGAAAGATGAGGATAAGGCCCTCCAACGAAAGATTATTGATCTCAGAGGAGAAGAAGAGACCCTTAAAGGAGAGGTTGCTGTTGCAGAGCATAACGCCTCTGAGCATCAAAAACGAATTCAGTCTCGATTACGAGCGATGTATGTAAATAGCTCCGTGTCGGCGAATCCGCTCTTTTCAGGAAGCTCGCAAAGGGGGGATGTTGAGCGACTAGCTCTATATGCTCGAAAGGTCCGCGATATGGACTCACGGATCTTCCGGGAAGCGAGTGACGCGGTAGCGGCGCTTGTGCACAAGAGAAGGGTCCTTGAGGAGACTATTGCAGCCGAGCAGAAAGCGCGGGAGGATCTCGTGAAGAAGCGGCGGGATGTCGAGGCTCAAAGCGTCACGTTGAAGGCTGTGAGTGAGCAGCTGACACAGAAGCAGCAGACAGCCCAACGGTCGCTCGCCGTTTTGCGTGATGAGGCCAGAAAGGTCGAAGAGATGATCGCCTCCCTTACCTCGGGTAGCGACGAGCAGGACGATGTCTCTGAGGAGACCGAGAGCGACGACGAAGGTGAAAAGCCCGCGTCAGATAGTGGCGATGTGGGTCTGTCGCCCTCGAAGCAGGGCTCCATGCCTCAGGCGGTTATATATCCCTCTATCTTTGATTCGGGCATAAAGCTTCGTGCGCCGATAAAAGGAGAGGTGTTGCAAGGATTCGGACGCTCTAAGGTGTCAACCTTCGCCGATATGGTTTTCAGTAAAGGGATCGATTTCTCCTCAACGAGCGCGAGTGATGTTCATGCAGTTCTGGGTGGTAAGGTTGCTTTCGCAGGTACGATGCCTGGATATGAGCAGGTCGTTGTCCTTGAGCACGGAGGGAGGAGCTATTCTCTCTATGGAAGGCTGGGAACGGTTTCTGTTAAGACGGGGGATGCAGTTGAACAGGACCAGGTTATCGCAACATCTTCAGAACCCGATCCCAAGGGACGTAATTTCTATTTTGAAGTTAGAAAGAATGGGGCGCCTGTTAATCCTCAGAACGTCTTGTCACCAGTATCTCGATAGTTTGGCCTTGAACGGCACACTCTCGAACCCTGTTTGAGCCCTGCTCTCTGTACCTTATTGGATTAACTCACTTTGGTGAGGTGGATGCCGTTGTTATCTAAGAGAGCCTTCTGCGCTGAAAGAAGCCCCCCACCTTGTGATTGGGCAGAGCTTAAGCGCCTCCTTAAAAATGCCGACGTTTGTGATGTAAGGAAATTACTCCCGATAGTGTCACGTTATGGTAAAGAAATGCGTTCACATTGTTGGCGCCCCTGCATACAGCGATGAGCTCTGTGCGGTTACTATTCCAAGGATTCGGGCATACGCGGAGGCTATCGGCGCTGATGTGAATGTAATCGGCTCTGCGAGAGTCTTCCCGGATTACCCTGTGACCTATGAGCGGATGCAGATATACGCGGCCGGACGAGCGTATCATTGGAATATCTGTATCGACGCCGACATCCTGCTCGCTCCAGATGTGAGAGATGTAACGCTCACGGTGCCCCGTGATCACGTTGGAATCATCATGAATTATCCCGCCTCTCCTTTTTTCTCAGTTGAAAATCGGTACTTCATTAGAGGAGGGCGTGATTTCGCACCTGTACAGTCAGTGGTGGTAACCTCTGATTGGACGCACGATCTATGGGAGCCTCTGAGGGGAATGGCGGGGACTCATCTCGCTGCGGTCCACAATATTACCCAGTTCGCGGAGTACGCCCTCGCGCTTAATTTTGCGAAATTCAACCTGAAGTTCTCCGGTGCCTTTCCAGGGGGATCTCGGGTTTTTCGTGCGCAAGCGTCTACGGATGGAACAAAATCTGCCGCTGAGTCAGTTCGAGAGAAGGTAGCGGAATGGGGGATATAGAACGCCCTTGTAAGTAGGATGCTTGGCGTAGCCCGATCAGATGGCTAACGTAAGATTTCCGACCAGAGGTTTGTATTGAGAGAGCTTCATCAGATCGAGGACGGTCGGAAGTGAGGGCACCAGGAATCCTCGCTCGCCACGCAAAAATTTCTCGCCTAGGTTTGCAACGGCTCCTGGTAGCGAACGTGCGGCGGCTTTGGCTAATATCGGATCGATTCCGGCATCGAGCACCCCAAGCGCGATCGCTTGCAGATCCTCCATTTTCAAGTAATTCATGTATGGCGCAAGGGACAT
>JBIIEK010000059.1:0-15208 GCA_044237895.1 Bdellovibrionota bacterium | reverse complement strand
ATAAGCCCCGTTTCTAGTTCCGTTATAAGGTCAAATCCCTCCTGTGAGAGCTGACTTCGATCGCCACCGATATCCGACAAAAGCTCCGCGAGGTTTTGTTGTTTTTTGAGGGCGTCTATGAGTCCATTAACGAGGAATGGAGCGACCTCCTCCTTTGCCGCGGCGCTCCAAGGCTCTGGCCTCATCGCCTTGAGGTCGAGATGATGAATCATATCTCCGTCTATATGGATATTGCCGTCGTTGCGATCGGGCTCAATTAAAAAGTGGAGGTGGTTGTGGATCTCCTGAGCGACTATCGCGGCGCAGACCTTTCGCTTTTGCTCCTGCGCGATCGTGGAATCAAGAAGGTATTCTACCATGGGCCTGCCGGGGACCTCTTCCATCAAGAAGTATCCGTATTCCTTGCCGTGTTGTTTGAACTCCTCAGCAACAACAACCTCAGGCGCGTTAAAAGTGAAGGAGGACCCTCTCACTAAAACTTTTTTATTTCGATACATCGCGATGCCGATATCGTATTGCGCCTTTGCCGTCGGGGCGCTGGCCTCAAGAGAGATCCGTTTCCTGGCAGAATCCAGGAGGTCAAGTACTACATCCTTGCTTTGCTCTCCCTCCGACATTCCGTGCGTCATTCTTTGAAAAGTTCCAAAGCCCGCCTCTCCCCGTTCTTTAGCGAATGGTCGAACGAGATAGAGAATACGTGAGTCGCCGTTTGAGAAGGATACCTTCACTGTCACACCCATGGAGCCCGCGCCCCGAACTTCCCCTGTGTGTTCTAGGATAAGATTTGGAGCGGGACGGCCAGCTCTTTCGAGGTAGCCCTTATACGAGGTAACCATGTGCTCTCTAATTTGATCTACCCAATCGAGGAGCGGTAAGCGATCGGGCTCGCCCACCCGATATACGGCCGTCGCGGTATCACGGCGGATATTCTCCGGCACCGCGTTGTGACCGCGCATACGTTGCACCATCTTAACCTCGGCTGGTCCGAGAGAGCATGCGACCTCAACGGCGGTTTTCCCCACGGTAGCTTTAGGTCCAACCTTCCAAGCCGCTACGATCGTGCCTGTAAGGAGGGGCTCCCTCTTAAGGAAGGGAGTATTTTCAAGATAGCAACGGGTGAGCCTTTGAATGACGTTCGAGTGCTCGGCATGGGGTGGTGCGATAGTTTCCGCTACGTATTGGCGGATATACGGCTCTTCATCTACGGCGAGTCCATCAGGAAAGAGTAATTGATGGATAATGGTTGCTCTCACAGGGAGCGAGCTGTCACTGAATTGCCGATGCCACGCTTGCGTTAGGGCGAGGAAGGATTTCGTGCCCTCCTCAACGATTGTTTTTTCGTTCTCTCGGAGCTTACTGAAGAGCGTGGGGTTAAAGGTGGCGCCGAGAAGCACTTCGTAGCTTGAGATGAGTTTGCCGAGGTCTCGGATTGGCCCAGGTCGTTGAATTCTAGAGCGACTCTCGTCAGAATTAAGAAACGTGACTGGAAGAGGCGGGGCGATAGATTTAGCGAACCGCAAACCGCTTGCTTGAGACCACGGCTGTCCAAGGAAGGTGAGAAGTCCTTTGCGTTGGTCGACTCCGTATCCCTGTTGCATCGCGAAAAGTAGGGAATCGAGGCCGAGCGCGCCAGCGACTCGGTCAGCGTCGCGAGTATCTTTCATGCTAGCCAGGCTATCCGTTATCTTTTCCGCTAATGGGCGTTGGGCGATCATTGCTCGTAAGAGGCACTCCTTAATATCAAATCTTTTTTTACTGCTCGCTATATGAGTGAGTGGGGAGATGAGAGCGAGGGCTTTCTCTTGGTAGCTGTTCGATCCATCATCCGTGCCGAGGGTTTTGCGTATCAAGGCCGGGAGAGGCTCTAGAATAGTAGTCTCAGCCATGTAATCTTCATCGAGGAGCCCTCCAAGTAGCTCCAGTCGAAGCCTTAGTTGAAGATCTGATGAATCTACGCGCCCGATACCTCGAGTGAGTTCGGCCAGTAAGGTGCTACGTTCGGTGAGCGAGAGTAAATTGTGGCGATTCATCATTGAAAAGGTATGCACCGCTTCAAGGAATTTATTCTGCAGGAGGAGGTCCCTAATTACCTGGCGCATTTCAGATTCATACGCGAGAACCCGATCCTTGATAAACTGGTTTGTCGACCACCGCTCTGGCTCATGCGTAACAAGCGTTAAGAGGAGATGTGGGATCTCTCTCGTATCGCACAGCTCGCGAAGAGCCAATCGCGTCAGTACGAACTTGCCAACCCAGGGGATCTCGTTACTCTGAAGGGCGATGGTGACGTCATGTAATGTTGGTTTTTCAGAAGAGATCAGACCCGCTTTCGCGAGAACTCCTAAAACAAGTTGTTCGTCCGATTTGCTCGATATTGTGTTCGTTAATTCGCTTCCGAGGTACGAGAGGCGAATCTTTGGAGAAACTGATAGGTCGTCGGTGAGGAGCGCTCTCGCGAGGGGTAGCTGCGAGAGGCTTTTTGCTTCGGTGTGCTCTGGAGCGATATGGTCCGGTGAGAGCGCTAGTCCTTCGATTATCTTGGCTGAACCGGTCGTGACAACAGCTCGGCGGAGCACGTCAATTACTTCGGTTTGGAGCTTTTGCGTTTGCGAAAGATTTTTCGCTATCTTTATATGGCCCAAAAGAATCTCGTTAACCGCATGTGGTGCAACAGCCAGTGCCCTTGGTGTGAGGAACGCTAATTGAGAGTCCCCCAGGTTAAAGGCGGCCTTTGAGGCGGTCTGAGGAGCGTAGGCATCCTGTAGAATCGCGAGGCGCTTCTTTACAAAGATAGCGTGCTCCTCTGACGATTGGTCAGTGAGAGGAGCGCGATTGAGTACCGAGCACGTTATGGCTACTGACCTACGTTCGGCCGCATGGAATCGAGCCATCGCGGAGGGTTGATTACCGAAGTTGTAGGGTTCTGGCTCAAACCCATCAATGGACCGGACTACCAAGCCTGCTTTGCCTCGCGGATCGGGTTGAAAATCCGCTTGGTGAAGAAACATGAGGCGATCCTTTGTTTTAATGAAAGGTCCCCAACTTACCTCGACATAGGGGAATGTCGCTTCTCCCCAGATTTTTGGGGAGAGGATCTTTTCATGGATGCTTGTGTGTTCTTCAATCGTAGGAGCTATACCTGGGTCTCTCGCAAAACCTATGAGCACAGCGGCGTGAGCGGCTACTGCCGAAGATTGGGACGCTATGCGTAGTCGTTCCCATGGCACCGCCTGGCCCCTTTGCGCAGGCTCGAATTGTGCGAGAGGTTGATAGCAGGTGAACTCGCAGCCGTTTCTTGACTGAAGAAGTGGAAGGGTTTCCACGATGTCAATGATTCGTTGGGATGCTCTTTCGATGTCAACGACCGAGGAAGATTCTTGGCCACACACCTCCACGAGGTCTTGGATTGCTTCATCCAAGGGGAGAAGGGGAGGGGGAATATGGAGAGTCGTTCTATGGTGAGTCGAATCGTATAGGAGCACCGAGATAGATGGATCCAATCGGTGGACGTTTCGTAATACAGCCTCCTGCGCCTCCGCTACGGGCATTTTAAGCCGCTTGGCTACAGCGGCTAATCGAACTCCGATCTCTTCCGCCTTCGACCATTCGTACTCAGAGAGGTTATCTATGAGAGGAACGAGCTGCCCAACCTGTTCCGCGGGACCAAGTTGGGAGTAGTCTGCGGATAGGACGCGTTCCACCCATTTTTTGTGGCTAGCGATCGAGGAGAGTCGGGCTAGTTCGGCGACATCTACTCGATCAGATTCCGTATCAGGTGTTTTTAGGGGAGTTATGCGCCCTCGTTCGTAGCTCAATTGGGTCAATGCGAGACGGATAGTGTTGAGCGTAGTATCGGTGAGGGGATGAGGGTCAAATAATCTTTGTGCTACTCCCTCTTCGGAGGTTGCCGGGCGCAGGAGTATGAGCATGGTCTTGTACATCGCACGGGCGTCGAGCCCAGCCCGATGCATCGCGTCTAGAGGATCCGTGTAGGCCAAGGCCTCCTCGAATTTGTCGTTTGCATGGCGGCCCCGTTTCTGTTCCTCTTTGGCATGGGTAAGTTCGTGCATAACAACGGCGGCGAATGAGCTTACGGAATCGATCGGTTTCGCTACCCCGCCTGGCGAAAGCCCCAAATCGTTCAGTCCTCGCGTGAGGTGTTCAAAACGTTCTTTGGTGTACGTCATGACGGTTTGATCTCGAAACATTCCGCGAGATAGTCCGATAGTCGTGGGATTTGAACCCGCGAGGTACACCGCGTTGGGGGCATCATCGGCCGCGATGAGTAACCTGATTGGGTTTTTATCGAAATCCCAGAAGTCGGTCGGTATGTATCGTTTTAAGAGAGCTAAGCCCACGCGCTCAAATTCTATCTGGATATCGCTACCGAGAGGGGTGAGACGGAGTGCATCCATCACTTGTTGTGGAATCTCCCCGCGGGCTAATCCTGCTTGAACCTCTTCGTTCTCGCGCGTTCGAATGTCGACAGGAATGTCCGGAGATGTTGGAGGGTAATAAAGGGTGGATACAACGCTCGTTTCATGGGAGGGCGCTCCAACCCCGTACCTCTCTGTAGCGGGGGGTTCCGTGTATGGACGGTCCTCTAGTTTCGTACTCATCTTCCCTGGGATCCTATACCTTTTTGGTGACTAAGACCTCCCACAGCGCAGGGAACGTAACCCTTTCGTACCTTCAAGGTGCACTTTCGGTACCGTTGAAGGGGATCTCAGATTGCGCGCCGTAGAGCCCTCTCCAAATTCTCCATGTGGGCATCGGGACTTTATGCTCTAAGGATAACACCCGGGTGCTCTTTTTAGGCGCAGCAGATTGAGGGGAGCGCTATGTATCTAGTATCATTTAGGGGCGATACGGAGTGGTCTGTGGAGGGCGTTCGTCCCGGAGTAGTTGGTAAAGTATCATCGACGGCGCGGGTCACGAGAGAGCGGGAGTCTTCCTTGCTTGGCTCAACGTAATTCGGGGTCTAGTGCCACGTCAGAAAGGGTCGTTCACCTATTGATGCTAGGTGTCCCTTTACGTCGCGTCTGTCACATAAAGAAATCCGAGGGACTTGCGAGGATCGTCGAAGACGACGACAGTCCGTGGAGCTGCCGTAAGTTTCGACACGGCATCCTTTATCATCCCCTTTTCCAACACAACCACACACGGACACTGGTTGTGTGAAATATAATCAAGCAGCTTAGGTACGCTCCCCGGCTCGATCCTACTCTTTGAGGCGTTCGGGTATGGGAGATCATAATAGGATTCTCCAAAACTAAGGGCCTGTGGTGTGAGGTTGAGAAGATGGCGAACACCGTCGCGCTCAACGGGAAGATGCACGAGCCATGTTTCGGCGTTAAAGATTCGAGACCGATAGGGGTCTACCACTCGGTTATAAAACTTCCAGTTCCAATCTGTCCAAAACGCTAGTATCGCGATAGTTGCGAGCGAGGAGAGCGCTACGTGGTCGCAACGGACAAAAGAGAGGATTCTCTCCCATGCTACAGCACAGGAGAGAGGAATTAAGAGGGCGAACAGAATAAGGTGCGGGGAAAACGGTCCCTCCACCATGAGAGCTGAGGCGATGATCGTTGATGCCGCGATAGCTAGTACGTAGGTTGCGATGGTGTCCCGTTTGAGCGTTCTCCACAAGAGAATGAGGGCCCCTAGAGCGGCGAGTCCTCCGATGACGATTCCAAGAGGAGCCTCTATAAAACGATACTGCTCAGCTTCATCATATGAGTAGAACAGTTTGAGTGTTCTCAAAAAATTGAACCACACTATATCAGCGATGGTCGCTTCGGGGATTCCCGTTTGAGGGGCTAGATGTTTGAGGTTGTGAGGATGAAATACCAGGGTAGAGGAGAGGCGACTGGAGTATCCGTAGATAATCGAGTAGATGATCTGAGGAGTCAGCGTGAGTAGCAGTCCTCCTAATACCCCCGCCAGCAGTTTGGCTCCCTCCTTTAACCTTTTTGAGGTCTGTTTTGTGTGCGTCGGTTTGCCGACAACGACCGCGGCGATAATGCAAAACGGGAGCACGTGAGTGGCTGGGTATACAAGAGCCCCAAGTCCTAAGGTGATACCGAGTATCAGAGCTGTCTTCGCACGGGGCGCTTGAAGGTAATTTATAAAGGCGAGACTGATAGCACCGAATAGTAAGAGAGCGTGGACATACGGAAATCCGGTCCGAGAGAAGTGGACATGAAGGTGAAATGGGATAGCGAAGATTAGAAAGTATATGGCAGTTCTTCGGCCAAGAGCTTTCGCTACAAAGAGTGCAAACAACACGAGCGATAGTGTGCCTGATATCGCGGCCCCCATGCGTAGGCTCCTCAGCGTCGTCTCGCCGGTGAGGCGTGAAGGGATTGCGCTAATCCAGTAAGACAGGCTGGGATGCCCACCGAATCCGGAACCCCAAAGTGCCCAGCCGCCAGGACTTCTGATGAAATGAGCCACTCCATCCGTCATTGACGAGGCTTCATCGTTATGCAGTTGAGGAGGGAACTCTCCGAGGTGCACTACTCGTACGAGCGTGGCCGCGATTATAAGGAGGATGAAGAGGGCCCAGAACGAGATGCGAGCCGCGGTAGCTCGCGAGTGCTCATCAGTCGAGCGAGATGCCATACGATGTACCAAAAAAAAGTAAGGTACCGATAGTATTCACGGCGCGAAAGCGGGGAACAAGCCCCAATTAAGAGGCTGTCGTCTAGGCGTCGTAACGTTCAGTCGTCGCGTAGACTGGCTCGCATTTGTTTGAAACCTCTTTCGGCCCCGTTCTGTTAATGCCATCGACGCTCGCACGCTCCTCAATGATAGGAGACGCGATGGCGATCAGCGAAACACCGCCGAACGGTTTTGTTAGGTATTGGTCGATCGGTTTTAGGAACGGCACCAGCTTATCGAAGGTCTTCGTGTCGCTGGCGCGAAGGGTTCTCCGTCCCCGTACTTTGCCAGCCCACCACCATCCGATCGCTCCAACGAGGTTGTGGGGAAACATCCTGTGGATCTCAAATCCAGCTCGGTCTAGAACCCCATGTAGCTCGGTCTCTGTATAACGCCGGAAGTGTCCGAGTTCCTCGTCCAGGCCGCTATAGATGCTCGGGTTCGACGGTACGAGGAGTACGAGTCGTCCCCCCGGTTTTAATATCTGCTTCATGTGGACCAGCGCTCGCTCATGATCTGAGATGTGCTCCAGCACGTTAGAGCAGATGACCGTGTCGAACTTCTCTTGAAGGAGGCTCTCAGGTGGAGGATCCTCCGCGTTCCACACTTCGCTTGAGAGGCGCGAATCGTGGCCGAATCTGTCCTTGAGGGTTGCGAGCGAGGAGGCTCTGAGATCGGTTGCTACGACCGACGTAACGCTCTCTCTCGAGAGGAGCTCTCCAACGATATTGCCGATCCCCGAACCTACCTCAAGAACTCTAGAACCGATGGCTGGGTTTGCGCGTTCACAGATCCAGGCATTGTAGCGGTGTGCGTCTTCAAAAGCTTCTAGGGTATCGACTCCAACATCAGGATCTGGCGGCGGAGAGACTTGGACCTTGCGAATAGCTTGGGCATCCTTGACAAAGTTTCTCTCGAGGAGTGAAAAGCGAATGATGTGCCATAGAGCTGCCGCTCCATCCCGCCACGTGATCTTCTTGCCTTCGGCATACGAGCGACCGTAGTAACGGATTGGAACTTCATACACGCAGCAACCGAGACGGGCGACCTTCGCGGTTACTTCCGGTTCAAAACCGAAACGCGAGGACTTAAGATCTATGTTTTGAATGATCTCGCGTTTGAAGGCTTTGTAACAGGTCTCCATGTCGGTAAGCGTGAGGTCCGTTAGGAGGTTCGACAGGAAGGTGATAACTTTATTGCCGAGCATATGGCGGAAGTAGAGGACTCGGTGCTCCATGTAGAGGAAGCGAGAGCCGTACACGACGTCTGCTCGTGACTCATCAATCGGACGAAGGAGGGATTCGTAGTCCTTGGGATCGTATTCGAGATCGGCATCTTGAACGATCACGACCTCTTTTGTAGCCGCTTGAAATCCAGCTTGAAGCGCCGCGCCTTTCCCACTGTTTTTTGGTTGTAAGATAACGCGAATCTCCGGATCGGTATCGAACTCTTTCAAGATCTGTCGAGTACCATCGGTGGAGCAATCGTCGATGATAATAATCTCTTTCTCTCGAGGAGTTGCTTTCACGCGCTTCACTATCTCCCGAATAGTCTTTCGTTCGTTGAAGACGGGAATGACGACACTGATGGTTGCGGGTTTGCGTGACACGATCTGCTCCAATAAAGTACGTTCAGGACGACGAAATAATTCCTCAAAAGATCTATTTAAAGCAGAGGGTCTGCTATCAACATGAGCGTAAGGAGTTCTTGTTCCTCCGCTCTTCTAAAAGCAACGATACCGTTGCTGAGAATGTTCCAACAAGATATCCAAATCGCGACCATCGGCGTTTTGATACGCGCTTTGGTCTTCGACTTTCTTATGCCTAACTAAGAGATGCCGATTGTGAGCGTTGGGCACCGCCCAAAAGTCTTAAAGACTTAGCTAACTCACTGAAATCGCCAACGATACGACCCTAAAGACTGGTAACCTATTGGATTCACGTATGCTTCAAGAAAGCAGCTACCGGCTTCTCTTTTCGAGGTCGTTATTGTGGGTGTGCTAGGTAGTCTCTTTGTTCGGTGAAAAAAGGGCGGAGCAGGTAGCGTAGCTTTCGGCAGAGAACGCAGAATAACCCAGATGGCTTCTGGGGGGAGCTTGTCTTTGGTAGACTCGGGCTCACCGTGCACACTAATTTTCGAGACATCCTTTACTTAGAAAGAGGGACTCCCTCTCAACGATTGGCGTATGGATGTATGCAGGAGCTGGAGATACTAAGTGTACTCTCCGTCTACGACCCTTTACTCGTGAGTTCGGTATGTTTGGATATCGATACCCCCCAAAGTGACCTCGACATCATCTGTGAGGTGCATGACCTTCCAGAGTTCGAGAGGGATGTTAGTGCGATGTACGGGAATTGGCCTCGATTCACTATTCGTCGCTCCATTGCCAATCCGAAGGCAACGGTCTGTCAGTTTTTCACGCCTGCTTTTCAAATTGAGATATTTGGAGAGCCTCTTCCCGTGGAGCAGCAGAACGGCTATCGACATATGATACAGATAGAGAGAGCGATTAGGTTGGGAGGCTCTGTTTTTCGCGAGAAGCTACGTGCGCTGAAGTTGCGCGGTATGAAGACCGAGCCGGCGCTGGCGAGTCTTTTAGCGATAGAAGGAGATCCCTATGAAGGTGTGCTTCGGCTTGAACAAGTTAGTGATTCGCGCATACGAGCGATGATCTCCCTATAGTTTTTCGAGAAGGTCCCGGGCCTTTCGAGTTTGCCGATGCCAGATATCGGCAAGCGGGAGAGCTTTTCCGTATTTCGTTCTGCCGTGACTACTTTTGGGCCGTGTGATAGACAATGGATATGAAAGTTATCCTCTGGGATTGGAATGGGACCCTTCTTAATGATACTCCCGCAAACGTAGATATCTTCAATCGCGTTCGGATTGAGTGCGGTTATACTCCCGTCACTATTGAGCGGTATAGGGAGCTTTACCGGCATCCGATTAGGGACATGTACGCCGACGCTGGGTATGATTTCAGCAAACACTCCTATGAATACCTGGCGGAGAGGTGGGGGCATGCGTATCTCAATTACGAGAGCCCTCCGATGCTTCATGAGGACGCCGAATACGTTCTAGAGAGGCTGAAAGAGCGCGGAGCTCGACAATCTATACTCTCGGCGCTACCGCACTCGATGCTAGAGGAGAACGTCCAAGGGCTTGGAATCTCGCACCACTTTGAGGTGATCAAAGGCGCCAAGAACCTCTACGGCCACAGCAAGATTGCGGAGGGTGTTGAGTTGGCCCTCCACCTCGAGGTCACTGGTAAAGAGATTACCGTTGTCGGTGACTCAACCCACGACGCAGAGGTTGCCCAAACCCTCGGGGCCCATTGTTGGCTCGTGTCGCATGGGGCGGAGAGTGAGTCTCGTCTCCAACAAACCGGCTTTCCGGTGTGCTCTTCCCTTACCGATGTTTACACCCGGATATCGCAATACCGAGTCGGATAAACTATGAGTGATAAGGCTCTGAAGTTGAAGGTCCTGAACTTGACGACGCTGAGCCAGATCACTCTGAACTAGATAGCTCTCAACAGTGCCTCTCTGTTTTGGTCCGAGGCTTTTATTTCGGTTCAAAACTATGGAGGGCGGTGGGCCCCCCATAGTAGGGAATCTTACTTCCAACCGATGATTTCGTATCCCTTCTTCTGGAGGCAGTGCTCTACGAAGCGCTCGTACGAGGGGGAGTGTTCCCGGATTTCGCTCATCCCTTTCAGGACGCCGATGATACCACCAACAGCAGCACCTGCCCCCGTTGCGCGTCCTACGTTGTTGCCGGTGATAGTGCCCGCTACTGCGCCAGTGCCGGCTCCAATGGCACCACCGATGAGTCCGTCCTTAGCGATGGTCGTATATTTGTTCGGTTCCTCGACGTATTGATCCGCAAGAGCGATACAGCGATCAACATCATCCTGCGTTTGCATCGATGACGTATGGCTGAGCTTTTCGTTGGGATAGAATTGCGGCTTCTTCGGCGCGGTCATGCTTGCACAGCCTGTCAAGGATGCCGCAAAAGAAGAAAAAATAACGATTTGACATGTCTGGATGAAAGCGCTGGATTTCATAAGCTTAGTCTCTCTAAATGTCGGATCAACGGTCCATAAGTTACCTCACCTCCGTTAAATTCGACAAGGCTTTTGAATGACCCTCTCCCTGCCTTGTGCACCCGGTCTATGTATGGTGGGGTTACTTCGTGGAATAGCAGCGCGGTAGGAGAGCTTCTATGTTTTTAATTCGTAGCGCGGATAGTGTTTCTCGAGCACTTTTGCCCGGATCCTTTCGTTCCGGTGGTGAGATCCGGCCGGTTCAAAGCTTACAGAAGATCTCGGCTGAAAGTGACAACCCCGACCCAAAGTTTGGCGGACATTCCAAAAGAGCCTCCACGGTCGCCCGTTACGAGGCTCAAAAGCAGGACGCACAGGAGCTCCTCTATGCCCAAGAGATAATGACGGCACCGGTCTTCTCCCTGGCGCCAGACGTTTCTATTCGTGAGGCGACCAGAAGGTTCACCGAACAGCGGTACCGACACATCCCTATAATGACACCACGGGAGGGGTTGGTAGGTTTAATTTCGGACCGAGACCTCCTACGCTTTCGAGCAGCTCACGGCACCTCTCGTGATGACGAGGTCGTATCCAAAGTTATGGTCAGGGAGGTGTTAATCGCGACACCAGACACCCTGATTCGTGATATCGCCCGCACAATGATCGAGGAGCGCATCGGGTCGCTCCCGATACTCGATTACGAGGACACGATGGTAGGGATAATTACTCGAAGCGATATCGTACGAGCCTTGATAACTCATGGGCCCATGAGGTTGTGGGCGTGACACCTCGCCCCGTCCTATGAGTAAGTGGCGCACGCCGGCGTCATAGGAGCCTGACACCGCGCTCTGAGCGCCCTATATCGGGTCGTGAAGCGATAGCTTTTGAAGTATCTCGTAGATGATCTGATTTGAACGCTGAGCGGAGAGCATGTAGAGGTTTACCGGTGTGCCGGTCGCGTCCAGTCGAGTTGCTCCGAATGCATGTGGGTTGAGATCAACTGACACGCTTCGCGGAGCGAAAGCGCCACGATCGCGTTCAGTAAGCCACAGAGCGGCTGCAGCGTTTAAATTAAACCCCTGCTCGTGCGCCGATTCATGGGAATTAAAGAAATGATGCATGAGAGTCCTCGCAAATTCCGCGCAAGGACCCGTTGCCTTGAGTGAGCGCCCTCGCGCCTTCGGAATGACGAGGTGGCGGGTTGCGTCCCGACTAACGATAGAGATCGGTAATCCCGAGCGAATAACTATATCCGCAGCAAGCGGGTCGCATGAGACGTTGAATTCCGTTCTCTGTTTTATGTCAGTCTCAGGTGGCCCACTGGTCGTATGTGTCGGGAAGGTTCCACCCGCCAGCGTGACTCGGCTAATAACCTCCTTTGCTTTCGAGCCAAGGAGCTGGCAGAGGCGTGCGAGATTGGTGCAGGGCCCCGTTACACAGTAATGAACGGGGCCTCTCTCGAACAATCGTCGGACGATCTCCTCAGTTTCATGGCCATCGGCGAATCGACGGATTGTGACCCGCTCTGGCGGATTAAGCCTCACTCCGCTTAGGCCATTACTAGTCGCACATGGGCTTTCGCTCTTCGATTCGAGTTCTCCGTGTTTGAGATGAGGGTGTGCGGAGAGGGGGCCGGCCGCGCCCATCCAAACTTCGACGTCCGCTGACGCGAGTTCCACCACTGATGCTGTATTGTAGGTAGCATTCTCTACCGTCGTACGCCCATAGCTTGTAATGACGGTGCTGAGGGGCATGCCGTCTGTAATCGCCAAAAGGATTGCGAGGGCGTCGTCTTCACCGGTATCTACATCGAGGATCAGGGGCTCCATGGTGACACGATAGAGCGTTAATCTCTCAGCGACAACCCCGGTTCTCCTTTGGAGCTCGTCTCTTAGACCGCTGCTCTCTTAAGGCAGATCTTCTGCGCTGCGTTGTCACCATCTCGACTTCTAAACTGCAGATCAATCTGCAACTGTTCGTTCGCGTTCCATGCGATTGCGCCCGTTTTTGCAGCTGCAAGACAACCGGTTATATCAACGGTGAACTGATAGGTGTTGGCGGAGTTCGCGTCTACATCCCCCTTGTTATCTTGGAGCCCCTCTGCGCCGGCGGAGAGATTTGTGTCGTTCTCGGTAAAGAAGGTTGTGCTGCACAGACCTGGGCCGGCACCGCCGCCCGTGCCGGGTAAACTAGGAGTATTTGGGATATCGATCGAGATGAGCGAGCTGCCCAAGTCTACGTAGGCGGACTCGCCCGCGGTCGAAACTCCTGGGCGTTGAGGTCGCCAACCAGTTAAGGAGATCGATACAGCTCCGGTAGCGGGAACCGATACGCAATTGTTGAGGCTCCCGAGCCGATTGTTCGTGAGTGTGTAATCGATCGTGAGGGTCGGATCGCTGTTTACCGTTATCGTCCTCACAGCCGGATTGCTTGTGAATACAAAATTCAGAATGCCCGGTACTTGTCTCTCGACACCGTCCGTTCCTGTTACCTTCTCTATAAGGGTATCTCCACCGGCGATAGTTGTGCTGGTTGCGTGGGTTGCTAGTTGGAAGTCTCCGGTGTTTCCCTTGGTGATTGTCCCGAGTCCGTCTCCGTCTGGATCGAACGAGCTCCCCGGGGTGCCCGGAAAGTTGGTGCCGCTGTTCGGAGGAGCTTTTCCGGTTCCGTTTGCTGAACAATAGGCAAGGCCGCCGCAATCGAGTTCGGTTGTTTCTCCGGTACTACCTACCACCGCGATGGCGAGGGTCTGTGCGGCGTCTAAGGCTGTATTGATCTGGCTGGAAGATAGTCCTGTCGCATGTAGGTTAATACTCTGGTCCATCTCGAGCTTGAGATTGGAGAAGACCCGGAACGAGTTCGCAGGTTGCGTAACAGTCGAGGAGTCATAATTGTCGATGATTCCATTTCCGTTGTCGTCCACGTCGAGCGCTTCTACTAATCCGTCCCTGTCCACATCAGTTAAAGATGTGCCAAGAGCGGTAAGTCCAAGAGCTGTTCTGGAGATCGTGGCCGTCGGAAGACCCGTTGTTGCAAGACCTACCGGTACGAATTTGGTTGCGGTGCTCTTGGCGCTGGAGACAACTGCTCCGAGGGTCACAGCTTTCGCCACATAGGCGAGGCCTGATTTCGAGAGCGTGCCGAGGGATTTCCCGGATTTAAAGGAGGTATACACCTGAGTTGATGAGCAGCTTGTGGGGGTTCGTGAGGAGCCACGACATTTTGAGAGCACTAATTGGCCCGTAATTTTTCCGTTCTTGATGAGGTAAAGCCGCGCAGATTTACCTGGTGGTACGATCGAAAAAGATCGTTTGGTAACAGGGGTGGATGTTGATTTCCCGTCATCCGCGATCGCCAAAATCTTAGTGCCGGATGGAGGCAGCTTGCTGAGAGTTCCTTTGATTGGCTTGTCCGCCGCATGAGCTACGGTTGTTGCGACAAGAGAGAGTAGTGTTCCAACCAAAAGAGTTCTCATAGCACCTCATTAAAATCTTCTTTGAGAGTATCTCGCGGGGCATTCTACGACCGCAAGGGAATATTTGTGTGGCAAAGGGTTGCTGCGGTAGATGGTGGTGTTGTGTTGCCGGATATACCGGTGCCTCGTCGATAAGTGTTCGAGATGTTGTGGGAATGCTCTTCGTTTCTGGTGACGCAGCTTTTCGAGAGAGGGATTCCTGGTTGCGAATTTTAGCCGGATGACCGAAGGCGTTAAAACCTTAGATGCTTAACCGTATGTCCATGGTTGATCATCTGCTTGAGTGAATCGATCCCAATTCTGAGGTGGCGTTCAACAAAATCTTTAGTAACTTTCTTGTCGCTCTCCTCCGTCTTTACCCCCTCGGGGATCATTGGCTGATCGCTGACAAGGAGCAGCGCTCCGGTTGGAATCTCATTGTAGAATCCGACGGTGAAGATTGTGGCGGTCTCCATGTCGATCGCCATCGCTCGCACCTTCTCAAGGTAGGCTTTGAACTCCTCGTCGTGCTCCCATACCCGTCGGTTGGTGGTATAGACGGTTCCGGTCCAGTAATCTGAGTCGTAGTCTCGTATCGTTGTTGAGACTGATTTCTGAAGCGCAAACGCGGGTAGGGCAGGCACCTCCGGTGGAAAATAATCGGACGACGTTCCTTCGCCACGGATCGCCGCGATCGGGAGAATAAGGTCGCCGATCTGATTCTTCTTTTTTAGTCCTCCGCACTTGCCGAGAAAGAGGACGGCTTTAGGTTCGATCGCCGAGAGAAGATCCATTACGGTCGCGGCGGTGGCACTACCCATGCCAAAATTAATGATCGTGATTCCGCCGGCCGTCGCGCATTGCATCGGTCGGTCAAGACCTACCACGGGCACGTTGTGCCACTCAGCAAAGAGCCTAACGTAGTGGCTGAAGTTTGTGAGTAAGATGTATTGGCCGAAGTCGGCGAGTTGTTGGCCAGTATATCGTGGCAGCCAATTCTTTACGATATCGTCTTTGCTTTTCATGGTTCCTCTTTTTTGTAGCCATAA
>JBIIEK010000131.1:0-8465 GCA_044237895.1 Bdellovibrionota bacterium | reverse complement strand
AGAGGAGACTTGTCGATAAAAACCTTAAGAAACCGAGGGGCAACCACTTCTACAGTGGGCGGCGGTGCTTTGTCGCTCTACTCTATCTAACAGGTGGGTAACCGTCGGTGAAATTCCCATGGCAGCAGGACAGATGCTCGAGGGAGCTGGTCGCCCTAGTGACAGCGTGCGCCCTGTTCGGGGCCCACTGGTTGTTTGTGGGGGTCAAAAATCTGTATTGCGTCGTCTCCAGATAAAGGTTTACAACGGCAATTGTTCCCCAAAAAGATATATTTCTGGAGCAAGTAAATGAAAATCTCTATTAAAGCACCGTTTATCGTCGGTTGCGTGGCTCTTTTTTCGAGCGCGCCATCCTTCGCAAATCGGCCGGCACCGACAAGTTTCGTGCGTGTTACGACTAGCAAGCCAGCCTATGGCATACGCCCATCTTTATCTGCCGATGGAACGTTGCTGTTGTACACAACGTTTTCTGAGTTTTCTGAGGTTGGGGGAGCGTATAAACAATCCGTTCACATGGACAAAATAGCACTCGATCCGGCATACAAAAAAGCTCCCAGGGTGCTAGATGCTTACCACATTGAGTTTCCCTCTGGAGCCCCCGATGGTGTGGACGTCTGGACCTCCACGACCCCTTCAATGAATAGCAACGGTGCGATCGTCGCAACTGCGCCAGTCTATCCAGAGAAAGCTGGCGGTGAATATAGAGATCATCTAAGGATATTCAAAGTTGTTAACAGTACCCCCGAACTTCTCTTCCAAAAAAGCGGTGACGACATAGATAGCGTCAACTCGGTTCGGGTGAGTAGAAACGGAGCCTTCGTAGCATACGCGACTGTCGAGTATGATAATGGTGATGTGAAGACTACCGTCTGGACTTATAACGTAATGTCGAAGTCAGAAAAAGCGGCCTGGTCAAGCACGTCAGAGGCATTAGGTGTAAGGGGTATCTCGGATGATGGCAACCGAATCTTGCTTAGCGACGCTTCAGAGTCAGAGACTGGAGGCGGAAATATCTCTGTGCTCAACGTCGCTACTGGTGCGAAACGGATGCTTACGAACGTAACCGATCTTTCTAGTGGCCCATGTTCTAGTTCTTGGGATGGCGTTGGATCAATGACAGCCTTCGCGGCAAGTGCCCCGCTTGTCACGGGCGATACGAATCGAGCGCTCGATGTGTACCTTGCTTCTACAGCCAACCCGAAGGCTCTTTTTAGAATCTCTGTGGCTGGCGGCAGGCAGGGTAACTTCTCCTCGGGGCAGCCCGAGATATCGAGAAACGGCCTCTATACTACGTTTGTCACACGTGCTGATAATTTGAGAGCTGGTGATTCTAACTACGCGAAGGATCTGTACGTGTACAGCCTCAACAAAGGGGCACTTGTATCGTACGTCAACGGAAACGAGGACATTAACTCCCCGACGGTTAGCAGCAATGGGAGAGTTGTGGCTTTTACCTCCGCATCTTCGAACCTCGTCCCTGGCGATAATAACAAGGAAGTCGACCTCTTTGTGGGTTATCCATCATTGCTACCTTAGTGCAGTGAGGTGATGTTACTGGAAAGCTAACCACCTTAAGCATGCACGTATGGCGGCTCCCATGAGCCGCCATTTTTTTGCCTCTATCAGCGATAGAGAGCCCCTTATATCATCGTCCCCCATGGGAAGATCGTTCGCCGTCATCGCCACTCGGTCCTCGCTGTTTGCGTTCCTCGTATGCACCATTGTTGGGACATTTCTTCGCGGGGAGAGGCTTATTCACGATCCCCTCTGGCACGACGAGATACTCTCCATCGTTCGTATGGACGGTGGAAATAAGGCTACGTTTGTTCAGCTGGTGAACTCGAACAGATCGCTTACGGGAGATTCGCTCCGGTCCTTCATTGAGTCCTCCCAGCAAGGTCCCGAACGTGGTCGTCTGCGGATGCCAGGATTTTATCTCCTAGAAAAGGTCTTCTCGTTTTCGCTTGTTTCATCCAGGATCGGTGCCAAGTTTTTTTCTTTTCTCTGTGGTTCACTTCTCCCTCTCGCGGTCGCTCTTCTTGTCTCACAACTATCGAAGAGTATCCTCATCCCCCCGCTGGTGACTCTTTTTGTGGCTCTTAATCCCATGCTCATCGCCTATAGCGTTGAGGCGCGTCCGTATGCCGCGCTGCTCCTTTTGCTCACATCGTATTTGTGTCTGCTTATAGGGACTAGCTCTCTAGGACCCCGGGGGTGGTTTGGATTTGGTATCGTCACCGTAGTCGGGGCGTTCATGCACCTTTTATTCCTCCCGGTCGCCTGGTTGGGATTCCTGTTGCAAACGGTGCTGGTTACGGATTCGCGCTCTCGGCGCAAACGAACGCTCGGTATCCTTGTGCTTGCGTCTCTCGCCGCCCTACCGTGGGTTCTCTCGGTGCTCGGTGCTCCGGAAGCATCCGCCCATTTTACGAGGAACGCCGTGATGCCTGAGACGCTCATGACATCAGCGAACGATCTGCTCCTTGCACTCCTGGGGATAGACCTTTCCCACTTCCCATACCTTGGGTTCGGGTTTCTGCTGTTCACTCTCCTCGTGATAGTGTGGACAGGATCGCCGCAGACTCGAGTGGTTATGCTCTCACTCTCTTTTCCCTTTTTAGTATTGTTTTCGGCAGACCTCGTGCTTGGAGGAATTCGATCTACCGTACCACGATACAGCCTCACTATGAGCATCGCCTTCTCTCTTGCGCTCGCGCACATGCTCGGAAATATCGGGCAGCGTTACCGGCTCCTATCCCTGGTAGCGACAGTGTTTATCATCGGCGCTCAATACGCGTTCCGCTTTCCCATTGAATATAACCTGAAGGGCGGCCGCTATGAGGAGCTCGCGTGGTATACCAGGACATTCGGCGCACAGGAGGTGCTTGTTCTCTCAATGCTTCCCGGAAACCGATCCATAGAGTTCGCGGCGAATAGCTTCAGTTCAAGTGGTATTATTCCAGTTTCTGGATTCCTCTCTCCAGCGGTGGTGGCGCAAACCACTACCGCTCTAGGTAGAGGGATTCCTGTACTTAGCATCACTTCGCTGGATGCTATGTCACCGATGGCACCGGGGCCAGAATTTCGTTGGGAAGAGGAATTCGTGGGAGCACAGACGGTGATATATCGGTTGGGCAAAAGGGAGAATTTGGATTGAAGGACGGGGTTCGACGGCTGTGGTCTGCCTGGTTCGGGTTGTGCTGCTCGAGGGGCCTTAACGGTGGGATGCGCAGTGACCGGGTGTATGGCTTCGTATTCACATCGCCACTCTAGAGATTAAAAAATAGGGGGAGGGTGCACCCAATACGTACGGGCTCCGAAGGGATAAGGGCTCGTAATCTCAAGAAGACGATAGGTCTCTGGATAAGAAGCCCTGTAGTTGACGCCGCCGGTTGAAGGTCCCTTGAAAGTCGTGGTAGCGTTCCCGAACTTATTTTTCTGGGGCCTCGTAGCCTCTACATATCGGGCCGCTACCGTCCACTTTCTGGGACACTAATAGGCAGCGGAGATTAACTTAAAGCATATAGGTATTTCCTATGAGTTGTACTGCTGTAGCGCAAGAGCGTGAGGTCTCGTCGTCTGATTTGACTAGTCCCACCAACATATCTGTCGAAGTGAATAGAGAGAGGCTTCTTAAGGTAGATGAGGCGATCTCCGTGACCCAGAGACTTCGCGAGGTTTTGGGTGCTGGAGCCCCGAGTGCGGAAGTTGTTGCAGAGCTCTATGGAAACCTTATCACTCTAGAGCGCCTCCTCGTCGAGGATGTTGAGCCTGAGAGCTCAATAACTATGAAGGTATTGCAACAGAGTGTCGTTGCTTCAAGGGAAGCCGTTCATTCGTGGTATCTCCACTCGCTCGGCGATCCGTGGGAATTTGTTCAACGAACGAAGTTAACTCCAGCGCTCTACAATTTCGAGGCGAAGCGTGAGGCTCCAACGGTATCATCCGCGGCGAGTTTAGAGGGTGAGTTATGCGGCCTTCGGCAGGGGCTTGTGAATCACCTCAGAGAGCTCTGCTAGTAGCCGTGACTCTTCGGTGGAGAGGGGCTCCTTGAGGGCCCCTTTTTTATTGAGGTCGACAAGTCCGGCGGTGATCGGGCGATCGGGTTTTCGGTTACGCTCCTCTTGTGTGGAGACCGGCTTACGAGATCTTTATCGCGACCTCCTTTGCATTGAGTGTTCGAAGTAAGCGTGGGATATCCAGCGCGGAGAGCGCTTCGTGAGCTTCCGGATGCGTAGCGAGTACGCTCTGATCGGTGTTCATGACCAATTTATAGACCAGCTCGCCCCACTTATCCTTGAATACATGCACGAAGGATCGGTCGTATGTCGGATCATACTCCGTGACGTGCGCAGTCGCCGTTGACGCATTCCATGTTGATCGCCCCCAAAAATGGAGCACAAGGGATTGAAGTGATCGTTCCGTTGGAAACCCCGCTAACCACGCCCGTAATGAATAGTCGTAATCCTCGCCGCCGGCTTTTCCGAATCTGGTATCAAATTTTCCTACTCGTTCGATAACAGAGAGCGGAATTTTTACGCAGAAATAGGGACTAGCAACGAACCCTTTGTATCCCTCCACCTGCCGCCGGTGAGCATCGGCGATAGCTTGAAAAAGGTAGGGGGCTTCGAGGTAGCTCTCCAGGTGCATCGACGGGCCGAGCATGAGCATCGAGTTCACCTGTCCAGCTGATGGGGTTACTACTGTGCCAGCGTATTGGATATCCTGGTTGCATATCGGAAGTACGATGGCGTTCTCATGACGGGCGAGGGGGAGAAGCCAGTTGGAACTGAAGATGATATCGTTGTTCAGAAGATAGAGATCGAATCCTCCGCGGACTGCCGCATCGATCATCAGGTTTGCGTTCTCCGCGAATCCAAGCGGGACGCTATTATGAACGATCTCTAGTTTCGGATGATAGGGAAGCGGAAGTATCGAGGGATCGTCGTTGTTTACAATAACGACCCTGTCCTCGCTTCGTATCAGCGTCGTCTCTAGGAGCGACCGCACCGCGTGCGGAGTGTATTCGCGAGACCTTAGCGTGCTCATGATCGCAAAGAGCCGTGGCCCCCCTGGTACGGGGGACAGGCTGGAGAAAGGGATAGAGTAGCTCATAGGTATAGTTTGATTAGCAGACCGGAAGGCTCCCTTACAAGGAGGCAATACTCCTTGAACCACCTTACTAAATACGATCCCCCACTTTGGATGCCTCATACCGGCCATTCGAACTGACGTCGAAATGTAATGAGCCTAAGGAGCGCCGAGGCCGGGAGTCCAATACCTCGGATATCGACCAAGTATCATTGAGAGCGGGCATCACGAAGCATCTTTGTGTATGACCCTAGAAAGCTACCTGTCTCTTGATTGAAGTTCGCCAAAAAAGGCTTGTCAGCCGGAAGGTGCAGGAGGAAGCATTTGCTAAAATAATCAAACGGCATCTGGTGGTGTTTTACCGGCGCGTTCCAGAATCGTCCGACGATTCCAAGGGTGCCCGCGTCTCCGAGGCAGCCTAGCTTGCGTCGAAGGATCTCTAGCGCAGCTGAGGTGTACGACTCGTCACCGACATGGTGCATCAAGGAGATGTTGGCGATGTATCTGGGATAGACCTCCTCAATGGTCCTCGTGAGCGTGTCGAAGAAACTCGGGGGCCCCGAGATGAACTCTCCACCATACCAACGCCCCTCGCTTGCAAAACCGTGTATGGATTGTAGGTTGTTGATGATTACCTCGTGCCCGTAGGCAGGGATAACTTGATCGGAGATGTCGTAGTAGAGGGGGATCTTCGCCGCGATCAGTGTCTGGAAAGAGGTTGGGATATCGCGCAAACAGATCATGTCGAGATCGCAGAGTCCGACATACTGGTGCGCGCGGGTCGCTAGGTAGCGGAATGCATCGAGCTTAAAGTGCGCCGAGTAGAACGTGGTGCCATGTGGGACCTGGGTCGTAAACGGGATCTCTTCGACGGGCAGAGCCGCATGCACCCTAGCTGTAACGAGGTCTTTACGGTTGGTGAGAAGGGTGAATGAGATGCCGTGCTCGTGGAGGCTACGGGCTAAGGTCATCGCGCTACGAGCGTAGATGGTAAGCTGTTCAGAGAAGTCTCTGGTTGAGAGGTTCACAGACGACTGTTGTTGCTCGTCTAATCGCAGTAGGCCGTAGAGGTGAATAGTCATAGTGTTGTAAATCCTGCTACTAGTACTCGGCTGCTCGCTGGGACTAAATAAGATAAAAACGATGCTAGGTAACCACCTAAAACTGCATGATAAATAATTGCGCACCGGTGGTATACGATGCCATGCTCTTATAAAGAGGGGGAGCAGCGCTATCCCCGATGTGCACTGCAAACCGAGATATCATCTGGTCACAACGCCTGCGAGAAACCTTAGTATAATCGTCCTCTCATGAGATACGTCACCTTTCTCAATTCCGGTTGCGTAGAGATATGCAGAAATATGCTCGCTTCGGCGGATCGAGTAGGGATTCCTCAGGACGACTTTTACATCGGATGTCTCGACGCCGCTTCATTTGACGCGATGAAGACGTGGAAGAACTCCTTTCTTCACGTCGATCAGGGGATCTCGCACTACCAAAATTGGACCTACGATGGAGATACTGGATTTCGAAGGATTCACTACTACAAGTGGCCCATTATTAAGCGTGTCTACCAAGAGCAGAAAAATCTTTGCTGGGTTGATACCGATATAGTTTTCTTGAAGGATCCGAGTCCGCTGCTTGCGAATCGCGGAACCTTTTGCGCTCAGAACGATTATCCAGGCTTACGAGCATGCGGCGGCTTTCTCGTCTTTAACGACTCGCCCAGTACTGCGGCTCTGATAAACGATATGGCGGCGAACGATTTTGAGGACGATCAGATCCTCCTCAATAGATTATTGGACGGTCCCTATAAGGGTAACTTTGAACAGCTGTCGCAGCACGAGTTTCCAAATGGAAAGATATTTTACGACCCCAGCTTCAAAAACGACCTCAAAAAAACCGCCTACCTAGTTCACAACAACTGGATAATCGGTATTGATGAGAAGATCTCTCGGTTTAAGGACGAGGGGTACTGGTTTCTCTGATATCTTGGATGTGCGCATCTCACTGGTCCTGCTCATCGAGAATGGCTCCGTTAGCCTGCCAGGGTGATTCGCCGCAAAAAGAGTAGCTCATTCAAAAAAAAGAGGTTACACAGGGGGCACCCTTGTAGGGAGAGATGTGTAGCCATTATAGAGAGTCATGGGCCAAATTATTAAAAAGATCTCGATAGCGTTAGCTCTACTTAGTTTCGTTGGAGTGTTTTGGGCGAATCGTAGTGGAAAGTTCTCGGTAAAGCCCTTTGACTACGGGGGTGAGCTGATCCCTGTGTCTGAATCTACCCCCGTGCCCCCTGGAGTTACTCCAGTTCAGGTCGGAATGTTCATTGAGAACGTGTATGATTTTAACGTTGCTACTCAGTCTATCGCGGCAGAGGTCGTTGCGTGGGTTTCATGGCCCCAAGAGTTCCAGAAGCTCCTTGAAGCGGAGGATGTGAGTATTGATCAGGTGATTACTCCGATTAACCGCGTGAACTCGTGGGACGCTGTGACTAAGACGCTTCATCCGAAGCCCGTTCTCATGCCGAATGGAGATTATCACCAGATGCTCCGGTTCGCGGGTCGCTTCTATGTCGATGGGCTGAACCTGCATCGCTACCCCTTTGAGCGGGTAACGGTTCCTATCGTGCTCGGATTAAACTTTGTGAGCGATGCTTTCAGGTCGAACAAGGTGCGGATTGTTGGAGA
This sequence comes from Bdellovibrionota bacterium, assembly GCA_044237895.1. Taxonomy (GTDB): domain Bacteria; phylum Bdellovibrionota_C; class UBA2361; order UBA2361; family OMII01; genus OMII01. The sequence goes on along the minus strand of JBIIEK010000131.1, from coordinate 684 downwards.
TAAGACCCATTCAGGGGTAGGGCCGTACATCGATAATATCGGATTTGTGACGAACGGTTTCGCACTCCGCGAATATATCCAGCGTTACGCGACTGGCTTTGGCTTTCATGACGCGGGCAAGAAGAGTTCCATAGAGTTCAGTCAAGTACGGTTGGAGATAGAGTACTGTAAATCGACGTTCGCCTCGATTATACAGCTTATCATTCCGCTCGTGATTGTCATGTTGATGGTGATCCTGGCGCCAACCCTTGGAGCGTCTCTATGGGATGTTCGAATTGCGATCCCCTCAACAGCGCTCTTAACACTGGTGTTCCTGCAGCAGGGGTATAGACAGAGCCTTCCGATGCTGCCGTATATAACCTATCTCGATCAGATCTACGGCGCGTGCTACCTCGTGACCTTTGGCCTCTTCTGGCTCTTTGTATGGGCCTCGAACAAGCTTAACGATACCCCTGAATCAGAACGGGCCGCCATGATCGTCCGCCTTAATAAGATCGATGCTCGGTTTCAGATCTTCTTCATAGCGTTTTTACTTGTTTCCTCGGTGTATAATTACGTGAGGCCGCTTCACTAGAAGCCATTTCAAAAATCCCCTGGGCTGCGGCTCGCTGCGCTATGAGATCGCGTCGTCTTCGGGAGAAAACGTGCTCGCTGTATCGCAGCGGATACACCTGCGCGCGTTTT
>JBIIEK010000005.1:0-38860 GCA_044237895.1 Bdellovibrionota bacterium | reverse complement strand
TTGAAAACCAGTTCTTTGAAAAAAAAAGCGCCTCCCCGCTCAACGGAAAGAGGGTCTACAGCGAAAAAACCACCACAGTGACATGCAAAGCTATTTGCGTAGCTCCCGAACCTGTTCGACAAGACCTTTCACGTCCTGCGCAAATGATTCCAGGTCAGCCATGCTGCGTACGTGAGAACCGAAATAAACCCCTGCGGCGAAGAACAATGCCAAACGCATGAGCTTCATAGTGAGGGGCCTCCAACCCAAAAAACGTAGATCCCTATAAACGTCACAGTCGGGGAGACGCCCCGACCAGTACTACAAGACGTCGAGTACCCCGTACTGCGACACCTTCATATTGAGATTCCGCCGCGAAGCGATCGGAGCGGTCTCATCCGCTGAAGAAAGCAGAACTGAAAAGAGACACCCTACATCAACTGCCCGGGGCACGAGGGATGAGCCCCACCCTGTGACACGAGGAACAAACTAACCGAACTGAGCGCAGCTCAACCTAAAAACAACCACTTAGGAGACACGTCCGGGAGCAAATATCGGATATTCGGTAAGACTCCCATTTGATTGAAAAGCACCGATCCATGTATTGTGTCGGTGCTATGAAAGAGAAGCTCATCGACTCCCTAAAACTTCCCGAGGACCTGCGCACCTTAACTCCTCAGGAGCTTGAACAAGTAGCTTCAGAATTACGAGACGAGCTGATCGACACCGTGAGTGCATCTGGAGGCCACTTCGCTTCAAGTCTCGGCGCTACGGAGATCTCGGTAGCCCTCCATAAAGTCTTCGACACCCCGCACGACCGCCTTATTTGGGATGTAGGCCACCAAGCCTATATCCACAAGATGCTCACCGGGCGACGCACTCAGATGTCAGGAATCCGAACGAAGAGCGGGATCTCCGGATTCTTAAAACGCTCCGAGAGTCCCTTTGATGCTTTCGGCGCTGGACATGCAGGCACAAGTGTATCGGCAGCCGTCGGAATGCGCGTAGCGCTCGATACGATAGATCCCTCTCGTTACGTTGCCGCTATTATCGGTGACGGCTCCCTCACCTCCGGGATGGCGTTCGAGGCACTGAACCATGCTGGAGATCTCGGGCTCAAAAAATTTATCGTTATCCTCAACGACAACGAGATGTCGATCTCTCAAAACGTTGGCGCCTTGAGCTGGCTCTTCTCGCGCACCGTTACCGGAGAGACAACCTCCAGGGCGCGAAAAACATTCAAGGATCTTTATAAGAAAGGGTACGTTCCAGAACTGCTCTACAAAGCAATCGACAGAGCCGAGGAAGCGACTCAAGGATTCTTCTCTTCGCCCGCGATGCTCTTTGAGGCGTTTGGTTTCCGGTACATCGGACCAGTCGATGGAAACAACCTCACTGCTGTGGTGCAAGCACTCGAAAACGCGAAACGCCAAGACATTCCGGTTATCGTTCACTGCCGTACGGTTAAAGGCAAAGGGTACGAACCTGCAGAAGAGGATCCAGTTATGTGGCACGGCGTTGTGCCGTTCGACCGGACCAAGGGGGAATTTAAGAGTGCACCGCCTACAGCCGCTCCAAAGAAGATCCCTTCATATACAGGCATCTTCGCCGACACCTTAATCGACATAGCCAAAGCGGATAAACGTGTCGTCGCGATCACAGCGGCGATGCCGAGCGGAACTGGTCTCGACAAATTTCAGAAGGAACTCCCTCAGCAATTCTTTGATGTGGGGATCTGCGAACAGCATGCGGTAACCTATGCGGCAGGAATAGCCTGCGAAGGCTTGAGACCCGTCGCAGCTATTTATTCAACGTTCCTTCAACGGGCGTATGACCAGATAGTGCACGATGTGTGCATCCAAAATCTCCCTGTAACCTTCGCTATCGATCGAGGCGGAGTCGTGGGCAATGATGGAGAGACTCATCAAGGGGTATTCGATATCGCCTACCTTCGAACGATTCCGAATATGGTCGTCATGTCACCGAAGGATGAAAACGAACTACGGCACATGATATACACAGCAGTTCAGCGCAATGCCCCGACAGCGGTGCGATACCCACGTGGTAACGGCACCGGGGTAGCGCTAGACGCGAACCTCGCGAAACTGCCGATCGGCAAGGGTGAGATCGTTCGACAAGGAACGGACGCGCTTATCGTAGCGTTCGGTCCGATCATCGGCAACGCTATTAAGGCAGCAGACATCCTGGCTTCTCAACACAACATAGCATGCACCGTTATAAATGCGCGCTACGCAAAGCCCCTCGACACCGAACTCCTGGCGGCTGAACTTCCCAAGTATCCAGTTGTTTGTACCCTTGAAGACCACGTCATAGCAGGAGGATTCGGCTCCGCGGTGATGGAGTACGCAAACGAAGCGCACCTCGCGCTCCAGTGCACGATTAAAAGATTTGGTGTTGAAGACTCATTCGTACCTCATGCAAGCCAAGGCGAGCAGTACGCACTTAATGGATACGATGCGGAGAGCATCGTCAGTTACGTGCTCTCTCAACGTGGCGCGAGTCAGATGGTCGCCTAACGCAGGTTTTCTTGAAAAGTCTCGCGCCACGTGGGGGGACGAAAAGATCTCCGTCGGGGGCAGCTCTTTAGTGTACGCGAAGCAGTATTGAGAGACCGAAAAAAACCTGCGGACAACCTATCCGCGACACAACGAATTTTTTCGAGCGCCTCCCATGAACAGCCCGCACAAGCTATCGAACGCGTGATTGGACCACTTTTTTATACCCTTCCCACGGGGTGACAACAGAATAACGGGTAGAAGATCGAGATCTCGGTCGGCGACGTAGCGTACTCTACGTGGCCGACCAGGTGAGTATACTGGAAGGTTTTTTCCTTGTTCGTACCAAAGGAGTTGGTCGAAATGACATTCTATAATGTCTGGCGAAAGGAGTTCGTGGGTCTGCTCTCGTACGGAGCAACCCTGGTGGTAATTTGGCTCGGCGTGGCGATTGGCCTGACGGTCATCTCCATTCCTCTCATTACACATGAATACATCTCCGAGCCCTTTTTTGGAATTCGTCCATTCCACAATGAAGAGGGTACGCCCCCTTTGTCTTTCGTGGAGTCGACTGCCTGGGTCTTTATCGGGTACCTAGCTCCCGTAGTTCCGGCAGCGGTCCTCATGATTCCATTGTGCAGTTTGGTAGCGTTGGCGCTTGCGTGGGACCCGGATGAATATTCTCATCGCAGGCCCCCACTGGAAGGCAACGATCCCAATTAGGCCCCCGTTCTCTCTGAGGTTACCCATACGATACTCGCCTGGTTAGCCTCCCTCACATCCGAGCACCTCGCTCCTGGCGCACCTCTTGCTCCCATCGGGGTCTATGAGCCCGTTTGTTAGCTTAGCTCCAGTCTCTCTCAACTATTGCAATATCTTACCCGATTACGGCCTGCCAAGGTCAGCGCCAAGCGCGCAACCGTTGCGGGGGTCTATCCCACGAGGTGCTCCCTAATGACAAAAGCTACCCCGCCCCCTTTCGTTCATGATCAAGAGCACCAAAGCGCATTAAACCGCTTCGCGTGGTCATCACGTCCCTCTATCACTACGGTCGCCGCAGCAGCACCCGTTCTGATACGTATGGCGCTCGCATCGCTCTCTATCTCGAGTGCCTACCTCTCAATCGATACCGCCCACGCACAAAGCATCTTGAGCACAAGCAACGCCGTGGAGGCTCCCAACGGCGCGGGGATAGCGCGAACGATAACCACAAACCCCTCGTTCGATACATCCAATCCCTTTTTCGCCCCCCTCGGCACAAATGGACGAAGTTGCGCGACCTGCCACGGATTAACTGAAGCGCTGACATTTACGGCCGCCCATGCGCAAAAACTCTTTGACGACACCGCGGGTATGCACCCTATCTTCGCAGCCGTTGATGGAGCGAACTCGCCCTCGGCAGACATGTCAACCGTCGATGCGCGACGCAACAACACCTCGCTCCTGCGGACCAAAGGACTCATCCGGGTAGAGTTCGCACCCCCAAAAAATGCGGAGTTCGTTATTGAGAGCGTTGATGACCCGTACAACTACGCGAACACCTCTCGCGTATCGGCATATCGACGTCCTCTCGCCTCCACAAATTTGCGATTCGCCTCAACGGTTATGTGGGATGGCCGAGAGCTCGATAAAACCGGAAATACGCAACGAGCCCTCCGCTCACAAGTGATAGATGCAGTGCTCGGACATATGCAAGCGCCACAAGCACCCTCCAGGGCTACCGTGAAGAGTATCGTCGACTTTGAAACACACCTCTTTACGACCCAGGTCGTTGACAACGAAGCGGGAGCGCTGGACGAAGCGCCAATCTTCGCCGGACCAGAGAGCCTATTACGGCAGGCTCCACTCATACGCTCATTGCGAGCTTTGCGACGGGGACCACCTCCGCAACGAGGGCCAACCCGGGAGCGTGAAGCGAGACCGAACCCTCTCGGTGTATTTAATTACTTTCGACCGTGGCTCGAGATTCCCGGAGAGACCCGTTCACCAGAGCAACGTCGGCAGGAATCGATCGCTCGCGGTGAGCAACTCTTTAACACCCGTCCGTTTCTGATCTCAAACGCTCCCGGCTTTACCGATACACGAAATGAGGGAAAAGAGCGTCTTCGTCGCGTCGCCCTAACCGGAGCACGACTCGGCACCTGTTCGAGCTGCCACAACCTCTCCTCGATCGGAAGCAGCGCGAAGCCACTCTTAATCAACACAGGGATCTCGGATGGTTCAATGCGAACTCCGGATATGCCTCTCTATACCTTGAGAAACAAAAAGACGGGTGCTCGGGTTCAGACAACGGATCCAGGCGCAGCGATGAAGAGCGGCAAGTGGCGAGATATAGGGAAATTCAAGGTTCCAAGCCTTCGCGCTTTAGAATCACACTCACCGTACATGCATAACGGGTTTACCGGCGACCTTCTGGAACTCCTGGCCTTCTACGACCGCCGTTTCACGATCGGACTAACCGAACAGGAGAAGCTCGACCTTCAGGCATTCCTTAAAGCGCTGTAATGCGGCGCCGGCTTCACGCCGGCCACCACCTTCCCGCTATAGTGGCCACTCTTTACCAAAGAGCGTATCCACCGGCTGGGCGTAATCGATACCAGAAACCTCAAATCCAAAGAGGTTCAGGAACGCATTTCGGAGCGCCGAGAAGTGCGTATCGTCGAGCACCGTGCCAGCCTGTAAAGGCTTCATGCGCTCTGTAACGACGCTTTGTATCTTCGGTTGAAGCTCACGATCGTCGACACGAAGTGAAACGCTCGTATCCGCGCCCGCCTTCTCCTGACCAAGGAGTTCGAGTGTACGATAAATGTGGTCAAGATTGTCCTCAAACAGCCCCTGCTCCTTCATGATCTTGGAGTAGATTGAGACATACAGAGGTACCGTTGGAATCGCGAGACTAGCCTGGGTCACAGTAGCCTGGAGATAGGCAACCCGTGCCAGACCACCGGTCTTCGAGAGGTCACTGTTGATACCAACGCACTTAGCCTTTACGTCGTCTTTTGCTTTTCCGATCGTGCCATCTTTGTACACAGGCCAGCTCAGCTGCGGACCTTCATACGTGTAGGCGACTACTTTAAGGTTATCCTCAACCACACCTTGAGCCTTGAGATAGTCGATCCAGAGCACAAGATCTTCACCCCCCATCACCTTGGTGGTGTTTGCGATCTCTTCATCGTTGGCAGGCTGTAAGCTAGCCATCGAGAGCTTTCCACCATCAAGCTCAACCGTGAGACCCGAATACGGAGCTCCAACTGGCTTCAGCACTGAACTGTATACCGTTCCCGTTACGGGGTCTTTTCGTCGCGGAGAAGCGATGCTGTATACGAAGATCCCGATCTTTCCGAACTTCTCCTTGATGAGTTTAACGACACTCTCGCGCGTCTCGTTGGAGAACGCGTCGCCGTTCAGACTAAAGTGCTTTCCATCACCCTTATGCCGATTGTGAAAAGCATAGGTGTTGTACCAACCAGCGCCTGCAGGGCGACTCTCTGACGCGGCACCATCGAATCCAACGGAGATGGTTGAAGCGTTTAGGTTCTCAGTAAGCACGACTCGTGTAGCCAAGCCGTACCCTGTACTACCGCCCAAGATGAGAGCTTTTGGATTGGCGCCCAATCCGGTGAGCGTTGGCTTCGCCTTAGCTCGCTCGGACCACTCAGTCACAACCTTGGCGCAGCCAGTCGGGTGACTGTTGATCGATATAAAGCCTTTCGTCTTAGCGGGGATAACTCGGATGTTTGGATTTGTATCTGTCATAGGGCGGGATTAAACCCCGGCAGGAGAGATACGTCAAATGCCCGAAGACGATCCATTCCTCTCGATGAAGGAGAGATTTTTTCGGCCCGTGATTGTCAAAAGATAGCGCCTCGCTACGCGGTGTAGTCGGGTAATTTCGACGACGCTTGTCGAGCACCTATTCGCGACACCTGTCTTCGAATCACACACCTTAAAAATCCACAGAACCCCTGTTTTCAAGGGGTTAGGTTAGGCACGAGATATGCAAAATGCGAGAATGACCTGAAGCACATCTCCCAAAACCTCGGATAAGGGGGAAAGTGAGTTAAGGCAGTATCAAACGCACTTTTGGGAGTTTCAAAGATGAATTGGTCAAACGGTGGCGATTTTACAAAGAACCTTCTCAGCCTGCAGATGCAGCTCCAGACCCTCCTTGAGGGCGTTGGCGGTGAGGAAACAGCTGGCCTCTTGGACGGTCTCGCAAAATTGAGTGAGACCGAGCGCTCTATCCTAATCCCTCTGGTCACACGAGTCATAAACAAAGTTGTCATGGGCGAGCATCGCCTCATGTCAGAGAAGGACAAAGAGCTTAAGGAGTTTGAGGACTCACTCTTCTAGGGTGTTCTTGCCGCACTACAACAGCCGGAGGCCCCGAACGGTTCAACGAAGGAGAAGAGCCCACGACTCGCCGTTGTTCCAGGCGGACGATCTCCGAAACAACCACTTACACTGAAGAAGCCCGTTCGAATTCCAACCTTGATAGATCTTACAAAGGCTCGTGAGAGTCGTCGAGGTGGACGGTCGGATTCCTATCCAAACGATCTGGCGTAATACGCACTGAAAATCTCTTCAAAAGCCCACCCTGCGGTGGTTGGCTGCAATCAAGCAAGACACCCTTGTCGCCGGATACCGTGCTCGATGTATCACAGCCGACATCCCTCGCTTTGTCGGTGTTTTTGCAAAGACCTCTAGGCGTTCAACGCCATGGTATCGAGAAGCCGAACGCCCTCAATCTTTACCACAGCAAGTATTCGGCACGCGCCCTCGATAGTCTCAACCGGCGCAAGGGTCTCTTCGTAGACGGCCGCAATATATTCAATCTCAGCGCCTGGAACCGCACGAACGATTTCCGCGGCTATCTCCTCTAAAGCCTTCGCATCTCTCTCGCCAGCCCCACACGCCTTACAAGCCGCCAACAATCCCCGATTAATCGCAACCGCGTCAGCTTTTGCTTTCGCCGAGAGACGCGCATTGCGAGAGCTAAGCGCGAGCCCGTGTTCGTCTCGCACAAGCGCACCGCGGATAATACGTATATCCATCTTGAGATCCGCCACCATCTGCTCGATGAGTCGGAGCTGCTGAAAATCCTTCTCACCGAATATCGCCACGTCGGGCTGCACTGCGTTAAAGAGGATCGTGACCACTGAAGCGACACCCATGAAGTGCCCGGGCCTTAGCGGTCCCTCCCACAGTTTCGATACCTCAGATACCGTAATTGAGGTCTGAAATCCCTTCGGATAGATCTCACTAACAGAAGGGGCAAAGAGGATATCAACCCCCTCTTTCTCCAGAAGCCGCCGATCCGCCTCGAGGTTGATCACGTACGCTGCGTAATCCTTAGGGTCATTGAACTGGGTAGGATTGACAAATATGGAACACACCCGAACATCCGAGTGCTGCTTGAGCGTGCGAGCCAGGGAGAGGTGTCCCTCGTGCAGGGCCCCCATCGTCGGAACGAAGCCTATCCTCTTCCCCGCCCTTTTATGGGCCTTAATCTCTGCACGAAGCTCGGCAATTGTGGTGCATTGTATCATATGTCTTGGACTCCCTGCCCTCTCGGTCCCTCTCCTAGCGCGCACTAGGAGGGAGATAGGCGATATAGCGCAACCCGCGCTTCACTGCTAGCCTACCCTGTGTATGATGGATTTTCTCCTGAAGCGACTATACCTTGGCCCCTCCATGAAAACTCGGACGCGTTTCTTCTTGGCCCCGATGCAGCGCTCTGCCCTCGCCGCGTGCGTCATCCTGTCAGCATGCTGGTCATCCTCGAGCTCAGGTCCCGACGGAGAAGCTAAAGAGCTCACTGCGAAGGATTCAACAGAAACAGAGGACCTCCCGGAACCTGAGCTGATCCATACCTCGAAACAGATGTATGAAGCGCGAATGTTTTCGCTCGCTCGCTCCAACTTACAGAGCCTGAAAGACCGCTATCCGATGGGTGCGCACGCCGCTTTCGCCGAGATAAAATTAGCTGACTCGTATTTCTACAACGGAGAGTACAACGAAGCGGCGAAGTTCTATGAAGCGTTTCTCAAAAATTATCCCGGAAGCGTGGATGCTCCCTACGTTGAATTACAAGCTGCACGCAGCCATCTCGCCTCTGCGCGTGGAACAGGCCGAGACCGGGAACCGCTAGAACGCGCGATCACGTTGTACGACGGCGTGGTTTCTCACTATCCTGGAACATCCTACGCATCAACCGCCGAGCGAGAGCGAGTCCCCGTGATCCAACAACTCGCCGAGTACGACCAATTCATAATCGACTTTTATAAGCAGCAAGAGAATGAGGCGGCCGTTCGAGTTCGAGAAAAGCAATTCAAAGAGCGCTGGGGATCTCGTCTTGCCACCCTTCCTGCATCCCCACCTGAGGCATCAACGGCACTCAAAGATCTGCCGAAACTGCCGAGACGATGAAGGAGTACACCCCCGAAGGGTCTCATTACTTCTTTGAATCGGTGATACTACCAAAAGGCGTCTTAACTATGCTTGGTGCGCGAGCGAACAACCGCCACAAGTCGACGCACGTCGTTTGATTTCTCTCTCGATTGTCAAAGGCGTGAAGTTTTTCCTCCCCTACATTGATTTTATCCTGACTTAGAACGTCGTTACCTCATCTTACCGACGATGGGCAAAAAGGGTCTCCGGACATACGACATTCCCTTTTCCTGTCATCACTGAGGTTGTATTCCGTTGTAGTATTTTAGTTTTACTGGATAAATCGTGTCGATTGCACTCTCATTACAGGCGCTGCGCGAGATCGATCTCTCACAGCTTCTCACGCGCCTGATGCGTCGACAGAACATTGTGTTAATGGTGCGCGGCATCAGGCACGTCTCAATCGGAATCGTCGCTCTCTGCGTTATCGCTGTCTTGGTTGTTGCTATTGAAGACACGCTGAAACGACTGAGCCTTCAATCTGACCTGGATAGTCGACTTGGTCCTGTCATCGCCAACCTTTCAAAACCAGTTCAAGCCACCCCCGCTCCAGAGAAAGATTGGAAGATCATCTCACAGCGGTCAGTATTTGGCCCGCTTGGCAAGCCAGCCGCACCGGTCGCCTCAAATCTTCCGCCCCCAAGTCCACTGAGCCTCACGCTCGTCGGAACGTTCGTTACCGGGGGACAGGAGCCGTACGCGATCATCGAAGATAAGAAGAAACAGAACCAGGACATGTTCCTCCTTGGCCAATCCATCTTCGACCAAGCGGTGCTTAAGCAGATCTATCAAGATCGGGTCGAGATAGAACGACTCGGCAAGATTGAAATCCTAAAACTCGACGAGTTCGGCGGGTCAGACGCCTCTGGACCTGGTGGCATAAGCTCTCAAGGTGACGACTTCATCGTTGATGAGGCGGAGCTTGATAAGGGGCTAGAGAACCTTCCTCTCCTTCTCACCCAGGCTCGCGCGGTGCCGTACTTCAAAGATGGAAGATCCGTCGGCCTCAGACTCTTCGCTATTAAGACGGGCAGTCTCTACGAGAAGATCGGTCTCAAGAACGGTGACATCTTGAAGGCGATTAACGGCAATAGCCTCGCCGATATAACGCAGGCATTAAAACTTTTCGAGCAGCTCAAGCAAGAGAGAAGTATCAACCTCGTACTCGAGAGAGACAAACAGGACCGCGAATTTAAATATACGATAAGGTAATCCATGAAACGATTGTCTGCCCTCTTCATAGCTCTGTCTCTCTCCGTCGCGACGATCGACACAGCCGTCGCTCAAGCTAAGCCCGCTGGAACAACTCCTGGACAAAACGCTGACGAGTACGCGAAGGATTCCAACACTGAGATCAACGTCAAAAACGCGGACATCGCTGCTATCATCAGGATCTTCTCCAGAAAGACCAAGCGCAATTTCATCCTTGACGAGAAGGTTCGGGGAAAGGTCTCTATCTATCTCCCCGGTAAGGTATCCGCTGAGGAGTCTCTGCGAATTCTTGATTCGGTACTTGCTCTCAAGGGATTCTCCTCTGTTCCAATAGGAGACAACCTCTGGAAGATCGTGCCTTCCAAGGAAGCTCGGCAATCGACTATCCCAACGCTTACTGAATCACGAACAGACACTCCGACTGCGGCAGTGGTAACCCGCCTCGTGAATCTCAAATACGTAAGCGCCCAAGACATTCAACAGATCCTCTCACCGCTCGTGTCAGGAGATGGTGTCGTTAACGCGTATACGGGAACTAACTCCCTGATAATGATCGATTCAGAGGATAACATCGAGCGACTCGTCAAGCTGATCGACGAACTTGATGTCCCCTTCTCGAACCGAGAGATGACGATCATTCCTATCCAATTCGCCGACGCCCAGGATATCGCTCAGAAGCTTTCCGACATTCTTGGAGACCCGTCGAAGAAGGATGGCGGTGGAGACCTCGCTCGCGCCAGCCTCGGAGATGGGAGTGGCGCTGCAGTGGCAGGCGGTGCGCCTCGTGCCATTACTGCGTCGGGAAAAACCGTTTCGGCACGAGCCCTTGAGCCGAAGATCATCGCTGACCAACGCACGAACGCTATCATCGTTGTAGCCGATGGCGATACAACAGCGCGCGTTCGCGCGCTTATCACGCAGCTCGACAGCAAGCTCGATCTTTCCGGCAATAAGTTCTACGTGTATCGATGCCAGCACGCAAACGCAGAGGAGCTCGCGCAGGTCCTCGCGGGGTTATCAGGCAACGCTGGAGCCACAGGGGGAAGCGCAAGCTCCCGAAGCAGTGGCAGCTCTCTTTCAGGAAGCAAGAGCTCCAGCTCAAGCTCAAAGAACTCAATGTTCGGCTCTAGCCAAAACTCCTCCAGCGGAGGTGGAACGGGCTCTACCGGCGGTTCACAACCGCAAGGACCTCTCTCCACACAGCTTGGAGACAACATAAATATTACGGCAGATCCCGCCACCAACTCCCTCATCATCGCGTCAAGCAAGCTCGATTATGAACGGATCAAAGGGCTACTCGCCCAGATCGACGTCAAGCGACGACAGGCTCTGGTAGAGGCCACCCTCCTTGAGGTTGATATCGACCACAGCATCCGCGCGAGCACCGCATTTATGGGTTCCACTGGGGGAGCCGACGGAGGAGGTGTCATTCGAAGCGATTTCGGTGGGTCACCAAACAACCTCGCGGGACTATTCGCCGATCCGTCAAAGCTTCAAGGCTTCACACTCGCAGCGGCGAGCTCAGGCTCCTTAACCCTGCCTGGTGGAATCGTTGTACCAACTCAAACGATGCTGGTATCAGCAGCGCAGAATAACAACAACATAAACGTCCTAAGCGCTCCCACTATCCTCGCCACGGATAACGAGGAGGCCCAAATAGTTGTCGGACAGAACGTGCCCTTCCTCGCAAGCACCTCAACGAACGCTACAAACTTAAACAACACGTTTAACCAAGTGGATCGTCAGGATGTCGGTATCACACTGAGGATTACGCCGCAGATTAGCTCGCGAGATTACGTAACCCTAAAGGTGTTTACCGAGGTTTCCGCGCTCATTCCGTCGACTCTCAATTCAACGCTTGGACCGACAACGACCAAACGACAGAGTGAAACCACGATTATCGCAAAGGACGGTCAGATGATCGTTACCGGCGGATTAATCGCAGATGATGTCTCTGAGACAGACGAGGGTATCCCCTACTTAAAGGATATCCCGGTACTCGGGCACGCCTTTAAGTCAAACTCTCAGGCTCGCCTGCAGAAGAACCTCCTCATCTTCCTCACTCCACGCATCGTCAAGGATCAATACGACGCACGTGACGCAACGATTGAGAGTCGCGACCGAATGGAGGATGTCATCGCGGCGTACGACGCTGAACCACCTCGTGAGGCAATCCTCGACAACGACCGAATTAACCAGGTCGCTGAGTCGATGCCGTACGAGGGCACTAAACCAGGTACTATACTTCCCTCAAAGAAGTACGCAGACGAGGCAAAGGCCGCAAAGAGCACCGTCATTATACCTCAAGAGAGTGCCGATGGCGTGCTTGACCTTGACGGACTCTCGGCCTCCAAGGGGACTCCCGGTAAAAAGGGTGATGCGCTCAACCTTGATTCGCTACCTTCGTCAACATCACCTCGCTCGTCGCTGAAGAGTTCCGCTCTCCCAGCCGCGCCAAAAGGCGTATCAGGCAGTTTTGTAGTCCTTGAGCTTGCCAAGAAAGATGATGCCAAAAAGGATCTTCCTTTCCTGACCAAAGGCTCGCGCGGAATAGGAGGGCTCATTATTCCCAACGGTAGTCCAGAGAACGCCCTGACCTTCTTCTCTTCCGGAGGACACTACGCATATCTGTGGAACAAACAGGTCATACCACTAAAAGTACGCGCCACGTATCCAACGGTAGACGCGGCGCGGATGTCGTACCCGGGAATCGGAAATAACTGGTACACCCTGTCGCCTTACGAGATAATGAACCTCGGAAAAGGACCGTGGTCCAAAAAAGGCTCCGCTCGATGAACACCCCGAACACTCCAACAGGCGACACCGTCTCATCCCCGATAGCAGGGGGTCAGGGAAAGGTGTTGGCGCAGTTTCTCGGCATGCAGTATGTCGACAAACTTCCAGAACCATCTCCTCCACGCAATCCCGTTCGGGGTGATTTTGACCGAATCGCTGGTTCGTGGGGGCGCCAGTTTCTGACCGTTCCCGTGGGCGGAGATGACTCTCACGTTGTGGTAGCGACCGCGGATCCTCTAAACGTGGAAGCGATAGATCAACTTCGAGTATGCTACGAGCGCCCGATAAAAGTTCTGGTCACCTCCCCTGAGGAAGTAACGAAAGCCATTAACCAAATCCGCACAAGCCTCATGAGCGATCGCTCCAGCAACCTCGCTGATTCGGACTCCAAAGAGGATGCCGACGACGTGTCTGGACAGCTAAAGATCGACGTTACTGACTCCGATGACGATGACGCTCCAATCATCCGATACGTAAACGCGATTATTTTCAAAGCGAGCTCTGAGCGAGCGTCAGATGTCCATATCGAGCCGTACGAGGACCGGCTTAAGGTGCGCTTCCGTGTAGATGGTGTACTCTATGACGTCGCAAGCGAGGACAAATCATTCCAACCAGCGATCATCTCTCGCGTAAAGGTCATGGCCGGCCTCAACATCGCCGAGAAGCGCCTACCGCAAGACGGACGTATCGGTCTTAAGATCGCGGGCAAGGACGTGGATATCCGTGTATCAACCGTTCCCACCCAATTCGGTGAGCGTATCGTTATGCGTCTCCTTGATAAGAGCGGCGCGGTGCTGGACATCGCGCAACTCGGCATCGAAGACAGCAATCTGAAGCTCCTGACGAAACTACTGCAGAAACCTAACGGTATCGTACTCGTCACTGGCCCGACCGGTTCGGGAAAGACGACCACACTCTACGCGTGCTTGACCAACATCAACAAACCGGACCTCAATATCCTTACGGTTGAAGACCCTATTGAGTACCAGCTTGACGGCGTTGGACAGATGCAGGTGAACTCAAAGATCGACTTCACCTTCGCGAGCGGCCTTAGAGCTATTCTCCGTCAAGACCCAGACGTGGTGATGGTGGGAGAGATCCGAGACGGAGAGACCGCGGAGATCGCAATCCAAGCATCTCTTACCGGTCACCTTGTTCTCTCCACTCTCCATACGAATGACTCCGCGGGAGCTGTTACCAGACTTGTGGATATGGGCGTAGAGCCATTCCTCGTTTCATCATCCCTCTTAGCGGTTGTCGCGCAAAGACTCGTCCGTCGACTCTGCAAACAATGCAAAGTTCCGGGTGAGATAACAGATGAAGAGATCCGTGAGCTCGGAATAGATCCTACCAAGGTAACCTCTCGACAGATCTTCCGTCCTGGAAACACTCAATGCCCTACCTGCCAGGGCACAGGATACACAGGTCGTCTCGGGATTCACGAGATCTTGGTTATCGATGATGATGTGCGGGCCCAGATCCTCCAACGCATGGACTCTAATTCGATCCGCACATCCGCCATTAAACGCGGCTTCTCCACACTGCGTATGGATGGCGCACGCAAGGTATTCATGGGACATACGTCAGTTGAAGAAGTGATTCTCGCAAGCCACGATGACTTCGCGTGATTTACGGATAGACCGGTTTTCACATGCCAATTTACGAGTATTCAGCACTCAACGCCGCCGGGAAAAAGATTAAGGGTCTCGTAGACGCCGACACGCTCCGCGCTGCGCGCCAGAAACTCCGCACGCAGAACATCTTTCCTACCGAGATCAAAGAGTCGATAAAAGCCGCCAAGGATAAAAAACAGAACGTCTCGAACATCCTTGGCGACCGCGTATCGCTCAAAGATCTCACCATTTCGACTCGCCTCCTCGCAACGCTCTCAAACGCGGGCCTTCCTCTGGTAGGAGCCCTGACCTCCCTCTCGGAGCAGATCGAGCACCCAAGCTTGAAGCGTATCGTTGTGGATATCAAAGAGCGGGTTGAACAGGGAAGCTCGCTCGCAAAAGCCCTCGCAATATATCCAAAGGTTTTCCCCCGACTCTACGTCAACATGGTGGCATCTGGAGAGGCTTCAGGAACTCTCGATACCATCCTTGAAAATCTTGCTGATTACTACGAGGCTCAAATGGAGCTACGTCGAAAGATCTCCGGCGCGCTCTTCTATCCGATCCTCATGTTCGGCTTCTGCGTCCTGATCGTCATCGGATTAGTGACCTTCGTCGTTCCGAACATCGTCGAGATCTTTGTAAAGCAGAAAATCACCCTTCCACTACCAACTCAGATCGTCATCTTCGTCTCAAACACAATCACGGGGTACTGGTGGGCGATGATCATGGCTCTAGCGATCATGATCACCTTGGTTAAGTACTATTATTCTCAACCAAAGGGACGGGCGTGGTTTGACACTCAGCTCCTCCGAGCACCTCTGTACGGCGAGATATACCGCAAGATAGCTACCGCTCGCGTTGCATCCACCCTTGGAACCCTTCTCAATGGAGGCGTCGAGCTCCTAACCGCTCTGGATATCGTTAAGAACATCGTGGGGAATACCCACATGAAAAAAGCCCTCGAAGACGCCCGTGATGGCGTTCGAGAGGGTCGAAACCTCGGCAAAGAGCTCTCCAAGAGCGGATATTTTCCGAACCTACTTTCTCAAATGGTGTCGATCGGCGAGAAGAGCGGCAAGCTCGAAAGCATGCTCTCAAAGGCGGGCAAATCGTTCTCCTCGGAGGTAAACGCCTCAATTGCGGGGCTTACCTCCCTTATAGAACCTCTGATGATGATCGTCCTGGGAGGCATCGTGTTCGCCATCGTTATCTCGATCCTAATGCCGATGATGCAGCTCATGCAGGCAGTCAAGCCAGGTGGATAAAAAGCGACTGACCCACATGAACAAAATACCGTTGCCTGCGTCTACATAACGTGCGAAGGAGTATGGATACGGTCTGAGCAAATACGGATAACTTACAGACGCGACAGGTAAAAACGAACTATGAAGAACCTAAAGAGATACCTCAGCCAAGTAACGCCCCAATCCACAGTCAAAAACCAACGCGGATTGACCTTAATCGAAATCATCATCGTTCTCGTTATCATCGGACTCGCTACAGGTATGTTGATGAAGGGCGTGTTCAAAGGCGCCGGCGAGGCGAGAAAGGGCCTAACCGAGACGAAGATGAACGAGATAAAGAGCTCGGTTCTTCTCTACCAAATGCGCAACAACTCATTCCCCCAAGATCTCAACGCAGTCGATTCTGATCCTGACTTTTCAAAGGACGCGTGGGGACACCCGGTTCAATACCGTCTGATGGATGGTGGTCGAAGCTACGAGCTCAAATCCCTCGGTGGTGACGGCCGTGAGGGAGGAACGGGTGGCGACGGCGATATCGTTGTTAAGGGACCTTAACCCAGCAGCCCCTATGACCCATCTGAGACGCGGACGCACAGCGAGGGGCTTCACACTTATAGAACTCGTCCTGGTAATCACCATCATGGGATTGATGGTCGGCATGGTCTCCGTGCGCCTCAGTGACATGAATTTTTGGAAGGAGGAGGCCGCCCTTAAAAAGCTTAGTGAGACGATCGTATTCCTGAACAATCAGGCGATCATGGATCAAAGCTTTTATCGGATGGATTTCGATCTAGAGAATCGTCAGTACCGTATTAACGTGGTCAAGAACGAGAGCCCAGCGCTATCCAATCCCTCTGGCATCAACCTTCCCCCTTTACAGATGGAGCTCGCTGCTTTGCTGAGCCCGGATATGGGAGACGAATCGACCCTCATTCCTCCCCCCTCCTATCCATCACTAGCCGAACCAACGACCTTACCGGGCATGATGAAATTTCGAGATGTTTTAACTCCTCGCGGCAAGGTTAGTGCTGGCGACAAGCGCGAAAGCCCGTATCTTATCTTTTCACCGCGTGGAACATCAGAGTTCGGGGTTATCCACCTTGATATCGGACCCGACGACCCGGTTACTATACTTGTAAATCCTTGGACTGGTCTCGCGGAGACCTACCGTGAGTACAAAGAATTTAAATGGACACTCGGCAAGCAAAGCACGAACTAACCCGACGTCGACAAGGCGGATTCACCTTTATAGAGGTGCTCTTAGCCCTAGTCATATTGGCATCTGCGTCCGCGATCCTGGTCGGCATGCAAAGCGCCGCGATATCCCGGGCTATTCGGGATAGAAACGCGCAACAAGCTATGCTCTTTGCTCGTCGGATAATGTCGTCTGTCGAGATTCTCGGAGAGAGCGGAGACATCCAGGCCAGCGATGAGCAGCCCGCACTACAAATGATGCAGGCGTACGGCGTGCCAAACCCATCGAGCGATCTCGAAAAAAAGGCGTTAGAGCCCCTAAAAGCATCTTTGATGGTTGAGGAGTTCCCCCTTCCAATCCCAATTCCGAACAAGGATCCCGCCCTCCTCCGCAAGCTGACACTTAAAGTCTCTTGGGGCACCAACATCGATGACTCTTTCGTTGTCGCCTCTTTACTACCGGCCAAATAAGAGGAGATGAGATGAAACGCCCCCCCTCTCCTCACGCTAAAGGCTTTACTCTGATCGAGGTCATCCTCGCGATTAGCATCCTCTCAATCATGGTAGTGCTTAACTACCGCATGATTAAGAACCTCATCGACGCAAAGCTCATCGTTGACGACAAACGGGAAGCGATGTTTGTAGCCAACTCTGTGCTCTCGCGGCTCACGCGTGAATTACAGCTCGCAGTAGTAAAACCAAAACTACTACCACCGTGCGATCAACCTAACCCTAGTCGCTCCCCCCTCGTGTTCATGGCGACAGCAGGCACTCAAGGCACTGGAGCCGTTCTGACCTTCTCGGCGCGAGAAGCGGGTCAATACATTCCCGATGGCGGCACGCGTTCAGGCGTTGTTCAACTAACCTACCGAGTTGAATCTGATCCAGATTCAAAAGGCGACAAGAACGCGGGTCTTTTACTTGTTCGAGAGGAGATGCCGAATCGAAATCCACTTGAAGCCGCGTGTAAGAACGTGATTCGCTTTCCCATCACGAGCAACCTCGTAAACCTCGAGTACCAGTTTTATGACAAAAAACTTCGGGAATGGTCGAATGATTGGAGCGGACCAAAATCGTCGGCCCTCCCCGATATCGTTCAGTTTTCCTTGACCCTAAAATCCCCAAAAGGGGATGTGGATACCTATACCACTGCGGTTACGCTCAAGTAATTGCGCTCACTTTTATTGCGCACGTGCTCGCGTTATAGTTCGAGGCGATGAACATCTTCTCCTTTCTCATAGAGGCCGCAAGCAAATGGCCCACCGATCCGGCGATAGTATCCGAGACGCAGATAGTTACCTTCAAAGAGATCCTGGACGAAGCTCTACTTTTAAAAGAGTCCCTTGTAGCTCAGGGCGTGAGGCCTGGTATGGGGATCGGACTCATGGCTTCTAACAGCCCTGAATTCGTGATCGGACTCTTTGCGGGCCTCGCCTGTCAAGCAGTCGTCATGCCGCTCGCGCCTGATTTGAAGGAACAGGAGTTCACCCGTATCCTGGAGCTAGTTCCTATAGCGGCGATCGTCCACGATAAACCGCTCAATCCCTCCACTCGAAGTAGAACTACTTCGACACACAAAAATTTTCACATATCCATGCGGCCCGAAGAGTACCACTGCAAAGTCGCCTGTGGTGTCCCCGATGCGGCAGTAATTCGATTCACCTCAGGAACAACGGGCTCATCGAAGGGGGTCGTGCTGTCTAATACCACCGTGGCGGAGCGCTCTATCGCTGCAATTGAAGGACTTAACCTTGCGGCCGGCGATTCAGTGCTTTGGGTTCTCCCCATGGCCTACCACTTCGTTGTCTCAATACTAACCTACATACGTTTTGGCGTAGCGATCGTTCTACCGAGAGATCTCACTGCAGCATCAATCTCCAGCACCGCCGCTAGATTCTCACCATCCATGATCTATGCCTCCCCAGACATCATCGAAGCGCTAACATCGGATAAGACGGTCGAAAGGCTCCCAAACACCACTCGAATCGTCTCTACATCAACCGGTCTTTCGCCCTCACTTGCGGGTGCTTTCGAAGGTAAGTTCCGCATACCGATCGGTCAACTATACGGTCTGATAGAGGTCGGTCTTCCGATCGGCAACAGCAGAGCTTCTGCCTTTCCATCAAATTCCGTCGGAACCGCTATGCCTCATTACGAGGTAGCTATCCTCGATGAACGCGGAAGAGCGCTGCCCGCAAACGAGATCGGTAGGCTCGCTGTTCGAGGGCCTGGAATGTTCGATGCATACCTCTCTCCCTATAGAACACGCGATGATGTTTTGGTTCATGGGTGGTTCCTAACAGGGGACCTGGCCACTCAAGATTTTAACGGAGCTATCACCGTGTGTGGTCGGGAGAGGTCTGTCATCCACATCGCGGGACATAAGGTCTTCCCTGAAGAGGTGGAGGGGATCCTCAATTCATTCCCAGGCGTTCGCTCCTCAAGAGTATATGGCGTCTCGCAGCCAAATTCGGGAGAGGCTGTCATAGCAGAGGTTTCGCTCCACGAGGGGAGAAAGGTAGAGATACCCGGACTACTCGCCTACGCGGCCGAAAGACTCTCTCCCTACAAAATTCCCGCGCGCGTGATGATCGTTCCAGCGATTCCCCTTACGAATACTGGCAAAGTGATCCGAGCGGCCTAGGGGACTGGCGCCCAAATGCTCCGCCCGCTCATACGAACCGTGTCGGTTTTAGGCATCTCCTGACCGGCTTAGAAAATTCGCCCCTATCTGGCCCGCCTTTTCCGGCGCTCTACGTAGAATCCCCCCTCTCCGGATTGGTATCATGTCGCTCCCAGCGACTGTCTATGTGCGATAAGGTAGCATGAGTTCATCACGGTTCTCTTCTCAAACATCTCCCAATGATTCCGAGCCTCAAGCTCAATTCATGTACAAGGGTGAACACGATCCCTCGGAGCTGATCCTCTTAGACCCGCCTCAGGACAAATTGGATTTCTGCCTCTCTCAGGTGGATACATCTCTCCATCCTTCGGTTCTTGAGATGATTGAGAACTCCCTCAAGAACGAACTCCCTCTCGATGTGGCGATTCTTTCCCAATCGGCGGAGACCTCACGAGCACTCATTGAAGAGAGAGTTACCCTCAGAATAGAAGAGGGCCAACCGAGATATATTCGCGCGGTTGTTATATCAAAACTACGCCCGCCCGATGGACTTGAACTCGAGCACTTCGACGAGGACCATCGAGATCTCGCCCTTCACATCTCAAAATCTGTGACGGGGAAGATTGAAGCAATCCTGACATGGGATGACGGGAACCTCTCCACCGACCTTACGATGCTGCGGGAGCGCTGGGAACGTGTAGACAAGCTCTATACGGATCTAGGACTCCCCGTTCTTCCTTTTGATCTTGGCCCCCTGGCACACGATCCGTCTGGTCAGGATCCCGATCCGCTCTTTGACTTCAAGGGGACTACCCTCGCCGCATATCTGACACCTCCAGAGGTAATTCTTACCTATCATGAGAACTCAAACCCCACGGATGAGGAGCTCTCACTTCCAGAGGATGGTGATCCTGCAAGTTTCTTTGAAGATGAAGAGGACGAAGATGAGGGGACGCCCTCGATGTTACACCGCGGAGCGCTAAAACCAGAACCTGGAGAAGAGCTCACCATCATGAACCCAACCGCGACGCAGCTGTCCAAGATCGCTAACCTCAGTGGTCTGCCAGCAAGCCCGGCGCTCATGAAAAAGCTCCTCGACGCCACACTCAATGGCCAAGATCTCACCCCTCAAAACTTCGAGTCTCTCTCGGTTAGGGACTATGAGAATGTGGCGATCTCATCTCGTAAAACGTTCCAGCTCGCGGGTAGCCTCTCTCGGCGTACTATGATCAGCGTCGAGGATATACGCGATAACGAAGGTGTTGGATTCATTCTCAACCTGACACACAGCGCGGGCGTTAACTCTAACAAGAAAGCTTCCCTGCAAGCTGTCCTTAATTGGACCATCTTCTCGCTTGATGCGCACGTTGAGAACTGGGACCGAATCCTTCGAATAGCGGGCATTTCCAAAGAGTAGCCAACCAAAGAAACAGGTCTAAAACAGCTTATAATAAGCCATTTAAGGCCATTTCACGCCTATAACCCTCTTATTTTTCAGGAGGCCCCCGTTTAACAAGGATTGGGGCGGCGATAAAATATCGATCAGAAGAATACGGGTAGAGAGTGCACAAGGTTTGCGTTTAGCGATGCCTTAAGTGACCCAGATGGGTGATTTCGGACATCGCTAAACCAGCCAAGAGGTACTCGGGTGAGTATCTCTCGGAAAGGTTTTGGCGATTACTAACAAAACATGAAAAAAGTTATAATCATCTGTGCGGCTCTTCTGCCGCTGTCTCAGTCTGTAATCGTAGCGGGTGGTATCGGGTTTGGGTTCCACTTCGGCATCGGGTTCGGCGGTCGCAGTCACAAGCAGATCGAACAGCCCCCTGTCTACGTAGCACCACCACCCGCCGCTCAAGCTCCGCAGGTGGCTCCTCAGCCTCCCGCGCCTCCGCAACAGCCCGCTCCGGCGCAACCTGTTCCGGTGGCGCCTCAGGCTGTAGCAGCTCCTACAGCCGCGGTAGTCCAACCGCAGCAGCAGCAGGTCGTTAATCCGACACCCTACGTGACCCAACCGGCGCCTCCCCCCGCCCCGCCTCAACAGGTGGTGCAGGGTCCCGCTCCGACCACGGCCAACGTCTACGCGCCCCCGGTGGTTCAACAACAGCCCCCAGGTGGATATGTACCGGTCTCCGCGCCCCCAGCCCCATCCATGGCCTCTAGTCGTGGTTGGAGAGTTGGACCATATGTGGATACTGGTGCTGGCTTTGGATGGGGACGTAACTACTACCCACCAGGCCACGGCAACTGAGAACCAAGAGGGTTGAATAGGGGAGCCTGGTAGTGGTGGCTAACAACCCCCTACCAGGCTCCTTGCAGAGGTCCTTAGCGCTCTCTACTCACCTTCTCTTCGATCTCCACACCCACGCGAGTCCCTCCCCGAAAAAACCTATTTCGCACCAAACCTTCCAAAACGGACCCCAAAGCCGCGCAATATCCGTTGGCTATGCGTTCCCCCTGGGGATAGAGTGGTCGATACGAAGTATACGGGTAGAGAGTGCTAAGAGGTTTTTCTCAGCGATGCCTTAAGAGGGGCTCGTTCAATTCGCCGAATGTGTCATTGTCCTGTGACCGGTCATTCCCGACCGCGATAACATCCCCGAAGACCACGACGATCTTTTAAGGCATCGCTGAGTACCCAAGAGTTTCCTGTGAAGGAGGCTCGGAAGATATACAGCGGCGCGGAAAGGAGGTGAAAAAATCATCATGAAACTTCTCGCTGCAGTAGTTGGTGGAGCGTTGGTAGCGGCTCAAGCTCTGGCTGGTGGCGTGGCAGTAACTATCGGTGTTGGGGGCTCGTACCCTACTCCGGTGGCGTACTACCCCGCTCCCGTCGTGCAAGTCGTCGCCAATCCTACCCCATACGTAGTGAGTGCTCCCGTACAGGTGGTGGCTAGTCCAGCTCCTGTCTATGTGAGTGCTCCTCCCCCTGCAGTGGTGTATGCGCCGGTTGTGGTTCCCGCACCGGTTTACTACGCCCCTGCACCCTACTGTGGATATAGTCCCTTCGTGAGCTTCTCGTGGCACAACCATGGAAGATATCACGGACACTACTTCCACGGGCGTTCTCATCGTCGTTGGTGAGATAGGAGGATATTGAGGTTTGCTGGGAGCTCGATGGGTTTTTATCCCCATCGGGCTATACGTCAACGGTTAAGCGCTCTCTATTCGGACTTCAATCTCCAACCACTTTTAGGTACACTTGAACAAACGTCCATCCATCTTCGCTATTTCCCCTCTGCCTAATCGACCTCTACCAGCAAGAAACTATGGCTACCTTTCCAAACATAACCCTACGCCTCCCCGATTGGGTCTCTCATCGCACGCAACGTGGGGCACAGTATCTATCGATCGAAGATCGAATGCGTTTTGTAATATCCCTTGCAGCAACAAACGTCGAACACAACACCGGCGGGCCTTTCGGCGCGGCGGTGTTTGAGGTGGACACCGGGATACTAGTCGCGCCAGGCGTGAATATCGTTGAAGCAGGAAGGTGCTCACTCGCGCATGCGGAAGCCATGGCCCTCATGGTCGCTCAGCAGGTAGTGGACACGTACGATCTCGGCGCACCACACCTCCCAAAGCTTGAACTCGTTACGAGCTCGCAGCCCTGCATCCAATGCTGGGGAAACGTTTGGTGGAGCGGCATCCGCCGATTAATCACCGGAACCTCGGTAGAACAAACGCAGAGACTTGGCGGATTCGATGAAGGCCCCATTCCACCCAATTGGGCCGATATCCTTCGAAACCGCACCCCTCACGAGAGATCCGTTGAAGTGGTCGAGCAGGTACTATCCGAAGAGGCGTGCGTCGTATTGAAGCGATATCGAGAGAAAAACGGCGTGGTGTATTAACCGATCAAGCGGTGAGCGACCTCTTACCAAGGCAGCGGCTTAGAGAGCCACGCGCCTGTAATGATGTACCCATCAAAAGAGGACACACCAACATCGAGGTTCACTACGCCCGATGAGAGCGCGGGGAGCCTAACAGAGGCAGTGAATCCCGTTCCGCATTCCTTTGGAGTGAGGTGAGCCACATCAAAGGCGAACCAGACGCGACGCAAAACGTAGAGCGCTTTAAATATGCTCTCCTTTGCTGAGAAGAGCCTTACCGCACGCTCAGTTCTCTTGGTTGCATCTGAGAGCACCCAATCAAATTCATCAGGATCTGCAAAACGAGCTATTAACTCATCTGTATATCGCTCCTCGATCTTCTGGATATCGAGTCCGAGCGCGGGCACATCCTGCTGCCAAGCAGCTACTGCGACACCGTATGGACCACTGTGAGAGATTGAACCCACTACCCCCACGGGCCATAGAGGCTCACGTTGCTCTCCACGAAGCACCGGGGAGACGACCGGAAATCCGATTTGAGCAAGCGACTTACGAGCCGCCGCTCGACCCAAGGTAAAGTCTTGGCGACGCTTCAAGGAAACAGCATCACCTAAAGCTTCTTGCTCTAAAGGGTGTAATTGGAATCCATCCAGATCTTTTTCAGATACGAGCGTGAACGCTACGGAAGGATTGCTAAAGGGTGAAACTACTTTGAGCACGTTACTATCTTGAAGTGGCTCATTAAGTGACGAAGCTGTACTGCCCACAAGTCCCCCATTCGGAAAATAAGCCCAAGGGTTTATTACGAGAAAATTAACTACAAAAAGTCATGCCCGTTTTTGACGGGTCACTGCCTAACTGTACCAAATACTAGGGATTGGTGCAAAAGGGGCAATACAACAAAACCACCTAACTACCTGACTTTACAACGCCGAAAGGGAAAAACAGCGACTCTTTTCGAACCGAAAGCCCGCTCGTAAAACAGGCCTACTGCCAGCAGGGCTACCTCCCAATAGAGGCGGCAACGAGCTTTTTAAGCCCTTCGCTGACCGAATGGGTAGGCTCATATCCCAAAGACTGCCGCGCAAAAGAGATATCCGCCCGAGAGTGAAGGATATCACCGTTACGAAATGGCTCCTCCTGAGCATCCTGAATTGAGGATCGATCAACCCCCTTCAACTGAGCAACTTCTTCTCTCAAGAGCGAGTACAGATCCTTAAGCGTGGTCGTTGCTCCACATGCGATGTTGGCAACTTTATTAATAGCGGCGTTATCTCCCCCGACCGTGCCAGCAAGTATGTTGGCCTGGACAACGTTGGCGACGAAACAGAAATCCCGTGAGGTGGAACCGTCGCCGTACATAACCGCAGGTGCACCCGCATCCATGGCAGCGAGCCACCTAGGAATAACAGCGGCGTAGGGGCCATTAGGATCCTGTCGCGGGCCGAATACATTGAAGTACCGTAACCCCACGGTCTCCATTCCGTAGGCTCGTCCGAAGACCTGGGCGTATATCTCGTTGATTCGTTTCGTCGCCGCATACGGAGAGAGGCAGCTTCCGATGCGTTCTTCAGTATTCGATGGATCCTGAATGTCGCCATACACCGAACTCGACGACGCATAGACGAATCGCTTTACCCCCGCGACACGCGCTCCTTCTAGCATATTAACGAACCCATCTACGTTCGACTGATGCGAAACAATCGGATCAGCTATCGATCGGGGCACGGAACCTAGGGCCGCTTGATGTAAGATCACGTCCGGAGCGAATCGATTTATAAGATCGGCAACACCCTCTCTGTCCCGCGTATCCTGCTCAAAAAATGAAAAGAGCTTTGATCTCTCGGCCCCAGCCCTGTTGCGGAGATATTCTATATTCTCTCGCTTTCCGGTCGAAAAATTATCGATGGCAACCACTCGCTGCCCCAACTCAATCAGACGCTCGACAAGGTGAGATCCGATAAACCCAGCGGCACCCGAAACGAACCAACACCGTTGTGTCATCTGCGAAGTATCCATCGATTAAAGACTCCAATATGAGAGGTGAGGCGGAAGCTCAGAGGCTGAGAGCGTTGATTTCACATCCACAAATACCCCTCCCTGAGTAACCAGTCCGGCGACCTCCTCCGTCGAACGCTCTTTAAATGCCGTATGTGGCACCGCGTAGACAATACCATTTACCCCTTTTAATTCACTCCATTCACGTAAATGCACACCATACTCCTCGTAAACGTCCCCTCCGTCCGCGAAGGGATCGTGAATGAGCGCCTCAATTCCAAACTCTTCCAACTCTTTGGCTATATCAGGAACCCGACTGTTACGAATGTCCGATACGTTCTCTTTAAAGGTAACCCCCAAAATTCCGATTCGTGCTCCCCTCAGCGGAATCCCTGCGCGAATCATAAGCTTGACCGTTCGCCGAGCCAGAAATGTGCCCATATCGTCATTAATGCGTCTTCCCGCAAGGATGACCTGAGGATGATACCCCAGCTGTTGCGCTTTCGCAGTAAGGTAATACGGGTCAACTCCGATGCAGTGGCCCCCTACAAGCCCTGGGGAGAATTTTAAGAAATTCCACTTCGTCCCGGCGGCCTCTAACACATCTTTAGTTCGAATACCCATGAGGTCAAAGATAACCGATAGCTCGTTCATGAGCGCGATATTGAGGTCCCTTTGTGTATTTTCAATTACCTTCGCCGCCTCAGCCACACGGATGGAGGGCGCGAGGTGCAAGCCCGCCGTAATCACCGCTCCGTAAACCTCTGAAAGCCTTTCCGTAACGGCTTCACTCTCTCCGGCAACCACCTTCACGATATCTGCAAGAGAGTGCTCCTTGTCCCCCGGATTTATCCGCTCCGGCGAGTATCCCAGAAAGAACTCAACGCCCCTCCTCATCCCCGACTCTCGCTCGAGGATCGCTCCACACACCTCTTCCGTAACTCCCGGATACACAGTCGATTCGTACACAACAATAGCGCCCTTTTTTAAATTTTTGGCGACCGTGATACTCGCCTTCGAAAGAGCTGTTAAATCGGGCTGACGATTTTCGTCGATAGGAGTGGGAACCGCCACAATGACAACATCACACCCTCTGAGCATCGCGGGATCCGTTGTAAAGGTCACCGACGAGGATCGTATCTCGTCGTCCAGCCCCTCGTAGGTAGGATCCCGCCCCCTTCTGAGCATCTCGATCTTTTCGGGACTCACATCAAAACCAACCGTATCTTGAAACGCTCTTCCAAGCGCCAATCCGAGGGGCAATCCAACATACCCGAGCCCTACAACCCCCACCCTATCACTCATCATGGAAACCTCTGTAATACCGTGTGCGTTTTTAGATTCGGGCGGTGGTCAGTATCCTCCTATACAAGGAGCAAAAACCCACTCATGCCTCCTACTTAGCTCCTCAAGCGCTCACATGAGCCGAGGAGGGAAGCGGACGTATGGGTATCGCGATACCGAACATATCGATATGCCACGAGTCATAGTTCGAGATCGGTGCGAGGCCAGGTACCTTTTGAACCCGTTTGCGTGTACGATGCCGCCCATGAATCAGAACCGTTCATCGTGGGCCTTCCAGGTGGGAACCGTTGCAGGGATCCCCATCCGAGTACACCTCACGTTCCTCATGCTCCTCCTCTGGCTCGTACTGGGGAGCGAAACAGGGCACGCGATTCACGAGGCTATCTTCGTTATTCTCGTGTTTGTATGCGTGCTCCTTCACGAGCTCTCGCACGCGCTCGTAGCAAAGCGATTCGCCGTTCAAACACGCGACATCACGCTGTATCCTTTCGGTGGAATCGCCTCGATCGTGACGCACCCAACAGCCAAGGCCGAGCTTTTTATCGCTCTGGCAGGCCCGATCTCAAACATTATCCTCGCCGCGGGCCTCTTCTCCTGGGTAAACCCAGCATCGATTGAGAACCTGCAGGTTGATACGCTCACCTTGGTAGATCGACTGTTTGTTACGAACATCGCGCTCGCCTTATTTAACCTCCTTCCAGCGTTACCGATGGATGGTGGGCGAGTTCTAAGGGCGGTGTTGAACCTCATGAATGTGAAGCACGCGACGCGTATCGCGGCCCGAATAAGCCAAGGACTCTGCCTCATCCTTGCGGTGACAGCACTCTACATCGAGCAACCGATGTTGTTCGTGATCGCATTTATTATCTTCTTCGGAGCCGTCCAGGAAACCGTTCGCTCAGAGGCACGGGGCGTCGCGATCGCGTTCACGGTCGCGGAGGCGATGGTCCCCCGGGAGCGTCTTGAATGTTTTACTCACGGCACCACGGTATCAAAAGCGTTAAGAACGGCCCTTACGTCCCTACAACCTCTCTATCCCATCCTCCTCGGAGACAAGGTGATTGGAGTCGTGTTTCGCGAAGACATCCTAGAACACGCAGCCACTCAACCGGATGAATACGTGGGAGGGCTCGTAATCGAAGAGTGCCCGTCAATCGAGTCGACAGAGCCCCTCTCCAGCGCGTTCACCATCTTGGAAGAGACGGGCAGCTCTGTGCTTATAGTCCTGCGCGAGGGGGCCTTTACTGGTATCCTCGTCCATGACAGGGTCTCAGACTTCCTCTTACTTCAGGGCATTCGAGACAGATATCCCAAGGACGATGACGCCGAATGGTCGACGCCTCTCTAGCTTCACTAAACACTCAAAGCATCGAGACTGAAAGGGTGTCGATACAAGCACGCCTTATCATCACGTCCATCCGAGCCATCGGGAGCCTCCCCTTCGCTCTTCGGTCAGCCATCGGTGCCTCACTTGGATACCTTGTAGGCCTTTTTCCATTTCGCGAAGCTGTAATCGCCCGACTCCACCTTTCGCTCTTCATCTCCAAAGAAACCTCGAAGAGGCTCGTACCACACGTTTTCGCGAACCTCGGGCGGTCTATACTTGAGAGCTTCAACTTAACCCCACGCACCCAGTCACCATTCCGGCACGTAGCATGCCCGAATTGGACCCGTATCGAGAGCTTTACACAGGAAGATCGCCCTGTCATCGCGCTCACAGCTCACACGGGAAATTGGGATCTCCTAGCAGCATACGCGATCGCGCGCGGAGTCCCGATCTCGACCGTGGGAAAGGAGGCTCGCAATCCTCACCTACAAGCCACCCTACGCTCATTACGAGACGCCTATGGCATCGAAACGATCTGGCGCTCCGATCGTTCGGGAGTGAAGAGAATCGTAAGCTGCTTTAAAGAGAGGCGGGTCCTGGCGGCACTGATTGACCAGGACACCCGGGTTGATAGCTCTTATATCCCTTTTTTCGGAATCCCCGCGAAAACGCCCTCCGCGCTCATCGATTTGGGAAAGCGTTTCAACGCTCGGTTCGTATCGGCGTTTATGGTGAGAACGAAGGGCTCCCGCTTTGAGATCGTCGCAGAGGAGATCCCCGATGGCCTCTCGTCGGATGAGATACTCGCCGAATACAACCGTCGGCTCGAACACATCATCCGAGCACATCCGACCCAATGGGTCTGGTTCCATAAACGATGGCGCAGCAGAAGCGACGGCACGACCCTTTCGACACGGGAGTATATTGCGTGGCTTGAATCTCAATGCGCCGTGCGCACCTAAGAGGACACCTGCGGACGGCGAGGCCGCCGTCCCTCCATTTAACCCGCGACATGTATACCTGGAGGGCCGGCGCCCTCGCCGGATCGCCGCAACCCGCAAAGGACGGAACGCTTTTTCACCTAGCCTCCTGGCACAACGCACGGTAAAAATACGTGCCTATGGTAGTCTCGCTCTTTCGTCCCGCGATATCCCTCATCCTCACACTTGCAGCCGGCTGTTCGCTTGCTCGCGATCCAGCAACTCGACTACAAGACGCTGAAGAGCTCACACGCGCCGGCGACTATGACCAAGCTATCGAAGCCTACCAAGCACACATGGAATCTCGACTCGCCGCAACGGATCGCCCCGAAGAGGAGAATCCGTACTTCTACCTTCTCCTCATGGGCGATGTTGAGCTTAGCCGAGGCGATACTGTTAAGGCGCTTGCGTTCTACGAAGAGGCTGAACAAAAAGGGGTAGCCAGCCCCCTTACAGCGGACCGATATCGCGCAGTCGCTGCGTGGCATGAGGAGCACGGTCAGCTAAAGGAAGCGATCGATCTCCTCTCGAAATACCGGGATAGGGACGACCTCCTCTTTGATTCGATGCTCGATCGTATCGCAAAAAAGTTGACGCTCCAGGAAACTGAACAAACGATGGGCAAGTAAATTCGGGCTCACTTCACCCCTCAGAAACGACCCTCTGCTTATCGCTTCTGGGTTACTCCCAACAACTGCTGCGCCATTACTTCGTCAGCCACAGCGGCGCTTATAGCACGTGCCATCGCATCACCCAGAGCCTCTTGAACATCTCGCTCGCCGAGGAAGGGATCCTGCTTCCGAGCCTCCCCGCCGTAGGTTCCACGATAAAGAACTTCAGATTTCGGACCTCTTACGGTGAGCTTTACCTTTGCGTTCGCAACAACCTCAGACAGGGGGAAGCTTGGCTTCACCTTCGCGTGCCACTCGGCGACTTCGCCCTCAATCGTTGAAGCCTGGAGTACCGCGATGCGACCACCAGCTTCTCTTATCTGACGCTCAAATCCGGCTTGCACAGACGATCCTACAGCTCCATCCGATGGCACGCTTCGCCCATCAATGATCGCAAGCGCGTCAGAGCCTCGCCCATCAAGGAAGGGCGCAACCTTCACCTTCACACCCGAAAGTGGCTTCGTCTCGGTTAACACCTTCTTCTCCTCTTGAAGCGAGGGAACATCTGGAGGTGAGATACGCAAGCCGAGGTCGGGAGCGCACCCCGTTGAGAGACATGCAATCGATACGATGAGAGCTCGAAATAATGTTTTCATAGGTCCGGACAGTGTGAGGCCTCACACAAGATTTGGCAACTGGATTGCTATCCCTTTACATTCTTCCTCCAGCGCACCATCACCCCCCTTTCGTGCCCGTTCTAAAGCTGCAACAACTCGGGGCCGCAACCCACCGCCCTCGCGATCCGCGATAACCGCGGCGGCCCACAACGCATGCCGACGAACTACCGGGGACGGGTCCTCCTCGGCGACTACCGCCAAGAGGTCGAACAGCGCGGTCGAATTCGTATTCGCGGCAACCACCGCCGCATTCCGTACCATCCCTTCTCGCTTCGTTCGCATAAGAGCAGTCCCCTGAAAGACCCCCCGAAACGCCTCATCGCTCCGCAGAGAGAGCACTTTTTCAAGCGACACTGACGGGCCGATTCCAGCCTCAGAGGATAGCTCTGGGAGCGCCGCTCGTTCCCCTTTTTTCAGAGGCACGATGTTGAACGGACACACCTCCTGACACACATCGCACCCGAAGAGCCAATCTCCGATCCAAGAGCGCTCCTGATACGTAAGCACTCCTCGCTTTTCAATCGTGAGGTACGATATACACCGCCCCGCATCGAGGGTGCGCTCAGATACAAAAGCGTTCGTTGGGCACAACGAGAGGCAGTTGGAACAGGAGCCACACCGCCCTTTCGCACCCGCCCCTCCGGCGGATCCATCAATCTCGACATTCCACAAAACCTCCCCGATGAAGAAGAAGCTCCCCTTCCCTGGCATAATCGCCATCGTATTTTTGCCGATGAAACTTAACCCTGCTTTGGCAGAGAGCGCTCGCTCAAGTAAAGGCACCGAGTCTGAAAACACTCGATACTCGACGACTCCTCCGCAATGGACGTTCACGAGGTCGGCCAAGTGAGACAACCGAGTCCGTAAGACCTTGTGGTAATCTCGGCCCCAGGCGTACCGCGCTATGCGTCCATGCGCCGCGGGAAGAGGCGCTCGCGGAGTCCGATCATAGAGAGCCGCGATTACGACTATGCTCTTCACTGATTCAAGGAGCCGTTTCGGTGTTGCCAGAAGCGCCGGAGGGCGCTCCATGTAGGTCATATCCGCCGCATAACCGGCCGATTGCCATGCCGCCAATCTTTGCCCTTCAACCGCCAGCTCGTCCGGCGTAGTAACCGAGATCACTGAGAGTCCGGCCCGTTCGGCGAGGGCTTTCAGTGTCTCAAACGGTATGGACCTCATAGCTTACACAAACAATTACAATAAATTGGACCAAGTGGGGTTGACCCCTTCGCTTAACTCAGATAACTCTATGCGACCCTTTCGAGGGTGGTTGGCCCGTCTCTTCGAGCGGGCGCAAGCCGGAGTAATCCAGGTTCGGTAGAAAATAGTCGCAAGATTGCCTCTAAAAGACTACCGCAAACACCTGAATTCTTCTGTCCCTATCGTCTAGCCTGGCCTAGGACGTGACCCTTTCACGGTTAAGACGCGGGTTCGAATCCCGCTGGGGACAATTTTCTGTATGGCTCTTCAAGCTCCGTGCTTGAATCGTGCCCACATACCCGCACAGAACCTTACCCAAGGTGGTCGAACCGCTAAAATAGTGATAGCGTTCTCGTGCCTATAAACCTACTTGAGGCACCTCCCTCATGCATGTCGCTAAAACCATGAAACCTATGGGACCCTCCTCTGAGAACTACCACCCCTCTGCCAAGGAGCGTTTCGCGCACGCCCTCACCCTAGTCCCGGAGATTGCACAGGTTGAGGCACGCATTCGAAGCACGTTCCGCTCTGACGTCGGCCTAATGCGTGAGATCCCCGACTACCTGCTAACCCTTGGCGGAAAAAGAATCCGACCTATCCTCTCGCTTCTCTGCTCAAAGGCTCTAGGCGCCGAAGAGATCACTCCTGACATTGTTGATATATCAGCGGGAATAGAGCTCATTCACATGGCGACCTTGATGCACGACGACATCATTGATCAGTCTCCGGTTCGCAGACACCAACCATCACCCTATGCGAAGTTCGGAACACCGGCGACCTTACTTTCAGGAGATTTCCTGCTTACGCGCGCTTTCGGCCTCTGCTCCAAACTCGACGAAGAGATCATCGAAGCGACCGAACAAGCGTGCATCGAACTTGTTGAGGGAGAAGCTCTCGAAACGCTACTCCATCAGGATGAACATTCGGTTCAAAAGAGTCTTACGATAGCAACTCGTAAAACCGCCTCACTCTTCAAGCTCTCAGCATTTTGCGCGGCTCACCTTACCAACTCAACAGAGGAAACCACTCAAGCGATGTCACGTTTCGGAGAAGCGCTCGGCATCGCGTTCCAGATTATAGACGACATCCTCGATGTCACTTCAGACGAGGCAACTCTCGGCAAGCGCCCAGGCTTGGACATCTTCGAACGCAAACCCTCTCTCGTTAATATGCTGTGGCTTGAAAGTGGAGATCCGATCGCCAAGAGACTTCTCGTCGCACCCGACCCAATAACCGAGGGAGAGTATGTCGAGAAGGCCCTCGCGGCGCTCCGAGACGGCCCAGTCATTCAGAAAACTAAAACACTTGCGCGGCAATACGCTGACGCCGCCACGAGGGAGCTTGCCAAAGCTCTTGGCGATGACCTTCACAACCTCACCCCCGAAGGAGAGGCCCTCTTCGCAGTAATCGATTTCGCTCTTGAGCGTGTGCTGTAGTACCCGTGAGCACCGAGGCCGCCGGCCCGCCAATTGTTCCATCCATGATTATGAGATTTCCACGATCCCGCGACGATCGTACCTGGAGGGCCGGCGGCGCTCCTAGACAAACCAACTCATGTTCGGTTCCGGTGGGTGCTTCGATGTTAGCGACGCTTTGTCATTCCTAAACGCCTCCACAACCGAGCGGCACAACGCGTCAGCACTCGGTGGAGTAAAGCCCGGCTTTAATGTTGCGATGCGATCGAGCGTATTAATCAAAAAGAGCGAACTCGCCTGACCTTCTTTATCGAAGTTATAGCCGGCACTGTCCCAATTCAGGTTACTCGTATTAACACCTATAGAGAAGCGCTCGTCGGAGGTCTTAAGATCCATTCGATACTTCACAACAGTTACCACCCCATACTCCGGGGTGCTTACAAAGATACTCTTAATAAACCGCTCTGGGGCCGGATACGTTTCAAATAGCGAATCAAGAGCAGCAAGTCTTCGCCTTGCTTGATCAGGATCCAGCTTCGCATCACCCGTCATGGTCATCTCTATCAATTTTGAGAACTGCGGTATCGCTAGCTCCGCCTTCTCAAGAAAATCATACTGGCAAACAACTCCGTATGTGAGAAGGTCGCGCGTGCGGACATGGAGTTCATTCATCCAAGAGGACGACGCTTCAAATTCATCTATCGGACGCTTATAGAAATGACTCGCCATTTCCAGAAGCACGCCCTCCAGATCTCTACCGAACACGCTCTCCCAATATGCCCTAGCATCCCCAACGCCTTTATCTCCAGAGAGTCCCGGGCACTCCTTCCCGGAAATAAGCCGATCAATCTTGTCAGCGACAACTGACACCTCGTGCACGATCCCTCGAGCCTCATTCGTCGACATCTGCTGACCAAAGAGCGCCGCAGTGCCTCGTCCCTTTCCTTCGTACATACCTCTCCTCTCTTACAATGTGGCACGTCTGGGTAGAGCGAGCACAATTCACCCGTTCATAGTACCACTGCGGCCCCTTTGATCGCCCACACATGCGGATCCAAACCTCAAAAACGGAGAGAACCTCCATACATTTCATGCACTTACAAAAGACCTCACGTAGTATGTCGCCTCACGACGAGCCAACCCCATAACGATGACATGTCTGAGGTCGAGGGCAGCCTTGATTTCAGCTGGTTAAGACTGGTTGCTCACAGGTTTTGGGAGCAAGCCAACATCCTGCACACCCATCCCTCTCGTTCGCTTGAGGGGACGAGGTTGCGGAGGACGTCGGCGGCTTCGCTGTACATCAATCCTTACTTTTTAAGGAGCGTAACGTGAGCAGTTCTGATCGTTTACCTGAAATGGACCTCGCGTATCTCGGCGGGAAGGGATACACGGCAGTTAGTGAATTAATGAGAGCTATGATCCTTCGTACAATCGAGGATCTCAGCGCCGGACCCGAACTTCGCCAAGAGGCTCTTGATTACCTCATGGATGAAGATGAGGAGTACGTTCTCTCGTTTAACTCGATCTGTCGCTATTTTGGATTCAATCCTGAAAAAACGCGATATGCGATTCTGAACTCGAAGACGAAGATTCGTACGAGACGCAGAGCCGCGTAACTCAAAAGGGGGCTTCGAGAAGCCCCCTTTTCTTTTCCCCTCATCCCCCTCTCTCATCTTGCTTGCATACGAGCTTTGGAAATACACTTCCACACAAGCCTGCTCTCCACGTTCCAAGCGATGATCACGGTCCTGAACAGATACACCCCCCTGCTCCTCGCGCTCGTTCTGACGACCATATTTCTGCAGGTATCATTCTTAGAGATGGATGCCTCAGGCGTCCTCTTTGCCGAGGACCAAGCCTTCACCTTCGCGGTTGCTCAGCAGATCCGAGATGGGCATTTCCCACTCCTTGGCCCCCCATCACACATCGGAGGACGACACCTCGGCGCGTTTTTCTATTACGTAGCCGCGGGCTGCCTTGAGCTAGCGGGGGGGGATCTCGAAGTTGGCGCTCGAATCTTCTCAGGACTAAACCTTCTCTCGATAGCTCTCTTAGCGTTACTGATTCAGAAGATAGTAACACCGGAATGGAGATGGTGGAGCATCGCTATCCTCATGGCTTTCGCGGCGTCGGGCAACCTCGTTCAGATAATGCGCATTCCATGGCACAGCCATCTTCTCTTCCTTGTCTCCATGGTATTCTTGTGGACGGCACTCAATCTGTTCACCAAGGGGATATCTCACCTCCCGCTCTTCCTTCTTGGTTCAACGCTCGTCACCCACCTTCACTTCTCAGCGATACCGCTCGTCGCCGCTTTTTGCCTTGTATGGCTCTATACACTTCGACGACCGGAACAGAGGGCCCTGGCACTCGCAAACGCGGCACAGCTCCGCGCGCCCACTCCGATACTAACCTTACTCGCGACGCTCGCTCTGTGGGCGCCCTTAGCGTGGCACGACATCACCTACTCACAAAACACCCTCCTGAGTATCGCAACACGAACGGGCTCACACGAGGCGCCTGCCGGAATCCTCAGAGCACTCGCCAACGCCGGCTATTTTTTCAGACTAAACATCATGGGCGGTCCTGGCTTTAAGGAGCTATGGAACGCTTCTCGAGTCTCCATCTATCTTTTGCTAACCCTCTCTTCCATCGGATTTTTCATCCGCGGGAAGCGCGCAATCCGACCTCAAGCGCGAACATTCATTACAGCCCTCTTTGCCGCTCTAGGGCTCTACATCGCCGCGACCTCCCGACAACCAGCTCCTCTGCAAACCTATTACCTCTATCCTATTCTCGCCCTCCCCTTCATTTTCGGAGTTATAGCGATGATCGGAATCTTCTCCTCTCTGAAGAGCGGTTGGAGCGAACGGCTGTTCGCCGTAGGGGTCGGACTCGTCTGGATCTCCTGTTTACGGTTCGGTGTCTACTATTTTGAAAGAGATTCGAGAACCGGCGGAATCTCACGATACAATTCTCTCCTTCACGTCGTTGAAATGGGCGAGGTCCTCAGGGAGGAATCCGCGAAGCTACCCTCCGGCGGAGCCCACACCATCTTAGGAAGGGGCGAGATGGGCATCATGAAGGATACCTATCTCGGGCAGCTCGGGTCTGATTACCTCAGCCAGATGCACTACGCCGAAACGATGCTTGAGCTCCCCGCATTTCAAACTTCAATCCCGTCTCCCTACGCGTTCGCAATCGTATGTCCGGAGCCACCCCGACACCATCTAACCGCTATGTGGCGAGAGCTTGGCGCCACATGGAAAGAGATCTCCGAAGTAGACCTCGGCAAATGCACGACCTGTCGACGGTGCCGAATGTGGGTCTTGGAGCGCAGAGCCCCTCAGAGCTAACAAAACAGCGAACAGCCCTCTTTCGGAAAGGCGGGGAACGCGGTTGTGACCGTCAGAGGCTCGTAGTAAAAACGAGAGAGATAATCCTTGTAGGGAATCTATGAAGAGCTCCGTAACGCTACATCTGAGAGACACCATCCTGTGCGCCATCATAGCGTGCATCACCGGATGCAAAGGAGCTTCCGAGGTATCAGTTATAAAAGTCGAGCGCGGAGATGTCGAAGCCACCGTTTCAAGCGTAAACTCCGGTACAGTGAGGGCTGAGCAGGTCGCCGAACTTGCGTTCGGCTCAGTGGGAAGGGTGCGAGAGCTCAACGTAAAACTCGGCGACCTTGTACGAAAGGGGCAGATTTTAGCCCAGGTCGAAAACGATGATCTTGAATCTCGCCTCACCTCCGCTCAAGAGGATCTCGCCCGAGCGCAGACCCTGAAAAGGAGTAGCGCCATGTCTCAGAGCGGAGTAAGCCAAGCACACGCGGCCTTCGATGGTGCGACGATCGCGTACGAGAAGAGCCTCATCAAAGCCCCTTACGACGGCGTAATCGCCGAGCTGAATCTTGAGATAGGGCAACTCTCCCAAATAACCGCCATCAATCTACAAGCCCCGATCCGTATAGTAGACCTCGCCCCTCGATATGTGAGGGCGGAGATCGACGAGGTCGATCTCTCGAAGGTAAAGATCGGACTTCCGGCTCGCGTTAAGATACTTGCGGTTCGGAGAGAGCCGTTCAAAGCAACGGTACGAAAGGTCGTTCCGTTTGTGAGTAATATTCGAGAGCAAGATAGAACATCTGAGATAGAGTTAAGCGTTGAGAGCGAGGGCATCCTCCTTCCAGCCGGTGCATCAGCCGACGTAGAGATACTTACAGCAACTAAAACCAACGTACTCACACTCTCATCACGAGCGCTCCTTGGACGCGGTGGAAATCGATATGCCTATCGCTTGAATGGATCAACCCTCACCAAGGTACCAGTACAGATCGGCATCTTCGGCTACACCGTGAGTGAAGTGATCGCCGGACTATCGGAGGGGGATGAAACGGCGCTTCCATCTGACAAAGTAGAGTTAGTGGATGGAATGCGTGTCAAACCCATTCGCTAACAACGACATGACTCTCATCTCGATCAACAAACTACAGAAGGTATTTCGGAGAGGTGATGAGGAGATTCACGCAATCCGAGCGATAGATCTATCTATAAATCAGGGAGAATTCATCGCGATTACCGGACCTTCAGGGAGCGGCAAATCCACGCTCCTCTATATCCTTGGACTTCTCGACAAACCGACCAGTGGAGGATATGCGCTGCAAGGTTCGCCCGTAGAAAACCTCTCCGATTCGGAAAGAGCGCACCTTCGTAACAAATTCATGGGGTTCGTCTTTCAAAGCTTTCACCTTCTTCCTCGAGCGACCGCGCTACGAAACGTGATGATGCCTCTTGTATACGCAGCTACGTACGATACTCCGATACCAGAGGACGAGCAGAGACGACGAGCGACCGAAGCGCTCACGGTAGTTGGATTAGCCGATCGACTCAACCATAGACCGAACGAACTTTCGGGGGGTCAACGACAGCGTGTCGCTATTGCCAGAGCGATCGTAAATAAGCCGAGGCTCCTCTTTGCGGACGAACCAACGGGAAATCTTGATTCAAAAAGCGGCAAAGAGATCCTCTCTCTCTTTGAGCATCTTCATAGCGACGGAGTTACAATTATTATGGTAAGCCATGATCCTTCGGTCGCTGAGCGTGCCAAGAGAAAATTGATACTCCAAGATGGGGCACTCGTGGAGGATAGCTGTGCAGTTTAAAGAGATTGCCCGACTCTCAGGAGAGTCCCTCCTCTCGCAAAAACTAAGGACGGCGCTCACCATTCTTGGGATGGTTATCGGCGTCGGCGCGATCGTCCTCCTCGTCTCACTCGGACAAGGTGCAAAAAATTATGTTACGAGCGAATTTGAGGGGCTTGGCACAAACCTGATTATCGTACAGCCGGGCAAATCAGACAAAAAAACACACCTCGGCCCCCCGATAGGCACGGCGCAGCGCAAGATGACTACCGCGGATGTCCTGGCGATCGAGAAACGCTCCCTTAATCTCGAAGCGGTATCAGGACTTGTGCTCGGCACCGTTTCTGCAAGGTTCGAGGACGCCCTGAGTAACATCACTGTCTTTGGAACGAACGAGCAGTTTCCCTTAATCCTCACGGTGAGGGTTGGAGAGGGGGATTACTTTACCAGAGAGGAAGATGAATACGGACGGCGCGTTGTCGTGCTCGGCCAAAATGTCGTCAAAGAGCTCTTCGGTGACGCCGATCCGATCGGTCAAACGGTCAAATTAAATGAGAGTGAATTTAAGATCGTCGGAGTGCTCGCTCCGATGGGTAACAAGCTGGGTCTTGACTTCGACGAACTCGGATTCATTCCGACCGAGGCCGCTCTACGACTCTTTAATGAAGATAAGCTCTTTGGAATACGCGCGAAGGCATCTTCGCGCGTAAGCATCGACGACGCGGTCGCCGAAAT